>NZ_BRCY01000015.1:0-87755 GCF_023708045.1 Halomonas sp. NCCP-2165 | reverse complement strand
CCGCCCCCCGGCTCTCCACCACCCCGCCCCTTTGCCCGCCATAAAAAAGCGGCGACTCCGAGGGAGTCGCCGACAAGGACCGTGACTAGCTTGATGAGGAGAAACCATGGCAGGGAACCTGACATTCTCTGCGATGGATATGGCGTCTGGCCGACGCCATGCAAACAAGGTAATCATTCGCATTTGTCGCGTCAACAGAAAACGAGAATCTTTTTCGTTTGTGGTCGACCTATCCCACAGCCATAAAAAAGCGGCGACTCCGAGGAGCCGCCGACAAGGACCGTGACTAGCTTGATGAGGAGAAACCATGGCAGGGAACCTGACATTCTCTGCGATGGATATGGCGTCTGGCCGACGCCATGCAGATAAGATAATCATTCGCATTTATCGGGTCAACAGTTAATGCGACTATTTTTCATTTGTGGCCTGTCAAGCCACCAGGCTCAGCCATAGCGGCAGGCTCAGCATCGCCAGCAGCGTCTGCCCGGTGATCAGCGCCGCCATCAGTTCGGCGTCGCCCCCCAACTGGCGCGCCAGGATATAGGCCGAGGTGGCGGTGGGCAGGGCGGCGAAGAGCAGGGCCACGTCGCGACTCACGCTATCCAGCCCCAGTGCCCAGGTCAGGCCCAGCACCAGGGCCGGCATCAGCAGCAACTTGATGCCATGGGTCGTCCAGACGGCGCGATCACGGCGCAGCAACGCCTGGGGGCGCAGGGCCACGCCCACCGCCACCAGGCCCAGGGGCAGGGCGGTGCGGCCCAGCAGCTCCAGGGTGGGAGCGCTCCAGCCGGGCAGGCCCAGGCCCGAGAGGTTCAGGGCGATACCGCCCAGGCAGGCGAGGATCAGCGGGTTGGTGATCAGGGCGCGCAGGCTGCGACCCAGGCTGCCGGGGCCCAGGGTGCCGACGCCGATAAAGCAGAGCACGCAGAGCAGGTTGACGGTCGGCACCATCAATGCCACGGCCACCGCCGCCGTGGTGGCGCCGAGATCGCCATGCAGCGCCGCGGCGCCGGCCACCCCCACGTAGGTGTTGAAACGCAGGCTGCCCTGGAACAGCGACGTGAAGGTGGCCGCCTCCGAGGTAAGGCGAGGGCGCCACCACCACAGCAGGATGGCGAACACCAGCATGCCGCCCAGCAACACCAGGGCCAGCCGGGCCACCGGGACCCGGGCGATCTCTGCCTCGGCCAGGGTGCCCACCAGCATGGCCGGAAACAGCAGGTAATAGATCAGCCGCTCCAGGCGAGGCCAGAAATCACCGCCAGGCAGCCCCAGGCGTCCCAGCAGGGCCCCCAGCAGGATCAGCAGAAAGAGCGGGCCCAAAGCGTCGAGAATCTGCATGGTGCGAGAAGGCTCCAGGTCACGGTCGTTGGCGAGTGCTGATAAGCTTACCCTGATAGAGAGGCGGCCCGCGATGGTCGCGACACGAGACGACGAGGGGAAGAGGATGACGGTGAAGGTTCGCTGGTTGGTCGCGGGTATCCTGGGGCTGACGTTGCTGGCCCTGGGCGGCTGGTTCTGGCAGCAGGGACACGAAGACGATGGCATCCCCCAGGGTGGCGAGATCGCCCTGCCTTCCACCCATGGCGACTTCGCCCTGTCGTCGCTGGGCGAGGAGCAGCTGGCGGCCATCTACTTCGGTTACACCTATTGCCCGGATGTCTGTCCCATGACCCTGGCGGTGGTGCGTCAGGCCCTGGGCCAACTGGCCCCGACGTTGGCCGAGCGGGTGGTGCCGGTGATGATCAGCGTCGACCCGGAGCGGGACACCCTGGCGCGGCTCGAGGAGTATATGAACTATTTCGGCGATGAATTTATCGGCGTCCGGGGCAGCGAGGCGCAGCTGGCGGAGGTCGCCGAGCGCTACGGGATCTTCTGGCGTCGGGTCGAGATGGAAGCATCCGCCATGGGCTATACCATGGATCACGATGCCTCGCTCTATCTGGTCGACCGACATGGGGAGATTCGTCGGAGGGTGCTCTATTCATCGACCCCCCACGCCCTGATCGAGGCACTGCGCCAGGAACTGGGCGAGGGATAGGCCGGATAAAGGTCACCGGGCGAGGTTATTCGCTCGTCTCGGGCGGGCTTAGCAGGCGTTCCACCATGGCATCCAGGGCCCGCAACTGGCGGCCGTCGCGGCTGTCATGATCGGGGTGGGGGCGCCAGCTGTTTTCGTCGTAGCCCCACCAGTCCCAGCAGCCCTGGGGGTTGCCCAGGCTGGGCGAGACCTGGGGGTAAAGCACGGCCAGGCGGTATGCATCGGCCCAGGCATTGAGGCCGGAGTGGCGGGCGAAGGCATCGCCGACCTGTTCGGTGGTCATGCCACAGCCGTGCAGGGCCACCACCAGGCCGCAGGCCTCGCCGTCGGCGCATGCCGTCGGCAGGTAGAGATAGCCGCTCTCGCCCAGTTGGCGTGCCCCGCTGTCGACCTCCTGAGAGAAACGCACGAGTTCTCCCGAGGGGGCGGCCGGCGCCGACTCGACCTCGCCATAGAGCCAGGCCAGGGCATCGCCGGCGGCATCGTAGCCGCAGTCCAGCAGATAGGGGCTGCCCCCCGCCGCACAATCCACCAGGGGCGCCTCTTGGGCGCCGCCTTCACCGGCCACCGGCCAGCCATGGCCGGCCTCTGCCGTGACGACCCGGCGCAGCTGGGCGTCGGCATCCGCCAGCCAGTCGCGATACTGCTCGACGAGCCGCTCTCCTACCGCGGGGAGCACGGTGTCATCTTGCCCGCCATGCCAGAGGAAGACCCGCTGACGGGCCAGCTGCTCGGTGCTGCCGACGCGGCCCTCGGCCAGGTAGGCGGCGTGGCGGGCCGCCAGCTCGCTCGGCTCGGGGAGTCCCCGGTGGGTGAGCATGCACCGACCCAGGGCCTGGCCGAGGCTACCCTGGGCGCAGCCCCAGGGGCCGGCGGCGAACACCCCCAGGCGTCGATAGCGCGCCGGGTAGGCCACCGCCAGCTGGGTGGCCATATAGCCCCCGGAGGAGACGCCCAGCACGGCCAGGCGTTCGCCGTCCAGGCCCAGTGCCGGTAGCAGCGGGGGCGCCGCCTCCTCGGCGAGGGCGACACCGCCGAGGAGCAGCGCCGCCACACCGAGGATGCCCTTACTCGGCATCGGCCTCATCATCGACGCCCAGCAGTTCCACCTTGAAGGTCAGGGTCTCGTAGGGGCCGATGGGGCCGCCGGTGCCGGCCTCGCCATAGGCCAGGTCGTAGGGCAGGTAGAGCATCCAGGTGTCGCCCTCGCTCATCAGCTGCAGGGCCTCCTGCCAGCCCTCGATTACCTGGTCGACGCGGAAGCTGATCGGCTCGCCGCGCTCGTAGGAGCTGTCGAAGACGCTGCCATCCAGCAGGGTGCCCTCATAGTGCACCTCGACCTGGGAGTCGGGACCCGGGGAGGGGCCCTCGCCGGACTCGATGACCTTGTACTGCAGGCCGGAGTCGGTCACCACCACGCCCTCGGCGTCGGCGTTCTCGGCCAGGAAGGCCTCGCCGGCTTCGCGGGCCGACTCGGCCTGGCGCTCGGCCTCGGCCTGGCGCTCGGCCAGCGCCTGCTGCTGGAACTGCCTCAGCGTCTCGGCCATCTGCTCCTCGCTCAGGGCCAGCTCCGCGTCGGCGTAGACATCGCGAATGGCCTGGGTGAAGGCCTCGATATCCAGGTCGTCCACGTCCTGTACCAGGCTCTGTCCCAGGGTCACGCCCAGGCTGTAACCGAGCCGGGCCTCTTCGCTTTCCAGGTCGGCCAGGGCGAAGGGCGCGGCGCACAGCAGCGTGCCCAGGGTGGCGGCGCGAACCAGTGTCTTCATGCAGAATCCTCGATCGGTGGGGTCATAAAACACCCCTCGGACTCTATCAGGAGTGGCGGGGTTCCGCATCCGCTCGCCCCGAGCACAAAAAGGCAGCGGGCCGGGGTGTGCCCGGCCCGCTGGTAGGGTGGTGTTGGAGAGGCGTCAGACCACCAGGGTGGGGCACTTGGCCATGCTGGCCACCCGCTGGGAGACGCTGCCCAGCAAGTACGAGGTCTTGTCGCCATTGGTGCCCTGGGAGCCGATCACGATCAGGTCGATATCGCGCTTGCGGGCGAAACGCACGATGGTATTGGAGGGACGGCCTCCCTTGACGAAGGCGCGTACCTTGGTGGCCCCCCGCTCCAGGGCATCATGCTTGGCCTGGACGGCGATCTCGGTGGCGTACTCCTTGAGGGCGTCGTCGGGGATATCCAGCTTGCTGGGGCGCACCATGGACAGCGACGCCTCCAGCAGGCTGTGATGCTTGAAGACGCAGAGGATATAGAGCTCCGCATCGGTGAGCTTGGCCAGCTCGACGGCCTTCTCCAGGGCCTTGAGGGCCCCCTTGGAGCCGTCCACCGGCAGCAGGATCTTGTCAAACATCGTCATCTACTCCATGGGCCAGGATCAGCTGAAGGCCAGGTCCCGGAGGAACAGGGCGATCTGCGGGAAGATGATCAGCAGCGCCGCCGCCGCCACCAGCATGAAGACGAAGGGGGGCGTGCCCTTGATCACGTCCAGGTAGGGGCGCTTGAAGATGGCGATGGCGGTGAAGATATCGCAGCCGAAGGGCGGCGTCGCCGAGCCGATGGCCACCTGAAGGGTGATCAGGATCCCCACCAGAACCGGGTCGAGGCCGGTGGCCTCGATGGCCGGGGCGAAGATCGGCGTCAGCACCAGGATCACCACGATGGGATCGACGAACATGCAGGCCACGAAGAAAGCCACGCAGATGGCGATCAACACCCCGGTGGGGCCCGCCTCGTTGATGCCCACCGCCTCGAGGATGGCCTGGGGAATCTGGGCGAAGGAGATGATCCAGGAGAAGCCGTTGCCGACCCCGACCAGGATAAAGACCACGGCGGTGATCAGGCCGGTGGATTTGGCGATGGCATAGATGTCCGCCATCTTCAGGGAGCGGAAGATCACGAACTCCAGCAAGACCGCATAGAGCACGCAGGCCGCGGCGGCCTCCGTGGGGCTGAAGATACCGCCATAGATACCGCCGACGATGATCACCGGGAAGCCCAGGGGCCATAGCGCCCCTTGCACCGCCTGGGCGCGCTCCTTCCAGCTGCTTTTGGGCTCGGTGGGAACCTTGTTGATATAGGCGTAGGCGATGCAGTAGGCGGAGAACATCAACAGGATCAGCAGCCCCGGGCCGATGCCGGCGATAAAGAGCTCACCGATGGAGGTGCCGGAGATGACGCCATAGATGATCATGCCGATGCTCGGCGGGATCAGGAAGGCGATATCGCTGGCGTTGATGATCAGGGCCAGGGTGAAGGAGTCGGAGTAGCCCGCCTTGAGCATGCGCGGGCGCAGCGGCGAGCCCACCGCCACCACCGTGGCCTGGGTGGAGCCGGAGACGGCCCCGAAGAGGGTGCAGGAGGCCGCGGTGGAGACCGCCAGGCCGCCCTTCACGTGACCGATAAACGACATCACCATATTGATCAGTCGTTCGGCGGATTGGCCCCGCGTCATGATGTCGGCGGCCAGGATAAACATGGGGACTGCGATCAGCGAAGCGGGGCGGATGCCCGCCATGACCTGCTGGATCAGCGTATCCATCTGGCCGAGGCCGTTGAACATCATAAAGAAACCGATGACCGCCGCCGTGATCAGCGGAATCATCATCGGAAAGCCCAGCAACAGCAGGGCGATCATGGTGACTACCATTATTGTCGTCATCGTATATTCCCCAGAGAGACTCGCCCGGTATCAGACTTCCGTTTCCGTATCCTTGTATCCATCCACCACGCCCGTCGAAAGATAGACGTCCCGGGAGACCAGGTTCTTGATGGCGGTCAGCAGGTACTGGATGCCCGTGATCAAAAAGCCCAGGGGGACCCAGAGATAGATGGTCCAGATCGGGAAGCCCAGGGCCGGCAGGACTCGCCCCTTGGACTGCAGGTCGAGGATATAGATGATGGAGTAGTAGCAGAGGAAGAACATCACCAGGGAGGTAAAGGTGGCGATGGTTATCATCAGTGCCTTGCGCCCCCCCACCGGCAGGGCATCGTAGATGGCCGACATGCGAATATGACGGCCGTGGCGAGCCGCATAGCCGATACCGGCGAAGGTGATCATGATGATCAGGATGCGATTGATCTCGCCGGTAAAGAAGATACTGTCACCCAGCACGAAGCGGGCAATCACATTGGCGATGGTATTGATGGCCATCAGCAGTACCCCCAGGGCCAGGATGACCGCCTCCACCTTGCTGATAAAGGTGTCGATGGTTCCCAGGAAGCCCGGCAGGCCGGAGCGATAATTCTTTTCGGATTCTTCTTCGGTCATAAGACATTCCTTTCAGCGTGCGTCCCTGGGCAGGCACCCACTCTAGTCGTCACCATAGGCCTGATGAGGTGGCTGGGATCGCCGCAAGGTCAACGCTACTTGCACGTTATGCCACCCAATAAACAGGGGTGACCCTCCCGGGCCACCCCTGTCTTGTGCGCATGACGCTCGACGGCTTACTCGTCGTCGGAGGTCACGGCCTCCAGGTCGGCCTTGAACTGGTTGAGCAGCTCCTCGCCACGCTCACCGGTCATCTCCAGGAAGGCTTCCTCCACCTGCGGTGCCCGCTCGCGGAAGGCCTGGATCTGCTCCTCGGTCAGGCGCGTCACGGTGACCTCGTCGGAGGCTTCACGAATCAGCGCCAGCGACTCTTCGGAGAGCCCCTGGATATGCTCGATGGTCACGTCATAGGCATGATCGGCGGCATTGCGTACCAGCTGCTGATCCTCCTCCGAGAGCCCCTCGTAGAAGTCCTGGTTGGCCATCATGGCGGTGGTGAACCAGCCGTGGCCGGTAAAGATCAGGTTGGGAGAAACCTCGTAGAGGCCGCCGGACTCGATCCAGAAGATGGGGTTCTCCTGACCATCGATGATGCCGGTCTGCAGGCCGCCGTAGACCTCGCCCCAGGGCAGCGGGGTGGGGGTCGCCCCGAAGGCGTTGTAGGTCTCGGAGAGCAGCGGGTTGGTCATCACCCGAATCTTCTTGTTCTGGAAGCCCTCGGGAGAGGTGATCGGCTCGTCGGCGGTGACCACCATCTCGCCTTCCGGGTACATCTGCAGAAGTTCCAGGCCCTGTTCGGCGTAGAGCTCCGGGAACATCTCGTTGATGGCCACGCTCTCGTCGAAGAATTCGAGAACCGTCTCTTCGTCGGTGGGCAGCAGGTAGGGCACGAAGAAGATCTGCGCCTCGGGAATCAGGGCGCCGGTAAAGCCGGGAGATTGGTTGACGAACTGAAGGATGCCGTTCTGGGTCTGCTCCATGATGTCATCGGATTCGCCCAGCTCACCGAAACGATAGATCTGCAGGGTATGGTCGGAGTTCTCTTCGATATACTCCTTGAAGGCGACGGCGAAGACGTCCTGGACATCGCCCTCGAACTCCTCGTGAGCATAGCGCCAGTTAGCCGAGTAGGCCGTGGCGGACATACCCAGCAGGAGGGCGCCAACACTGGCGGAAGTAAGCAGTTTGCTAGCCTTCATTCTTGTTCCCCTTGGCAGTTTCGGGCCGGTCAATCGGCCATGATGAGCAGATGAAATGTAGACAAATCAAGACGCTCCACTCCCTTGAGGCTAGCCGTCGGCGGATAGAGGGTCAAGTTGGGTTTCGAGGGTTTGCAGCGCCGAGACTTGCATTTTTTTCTGCAACAGGCCGGCCCGAACCAGGCGTTCGTCCAGGGGCAGGTCATCCTCTGTCAGGGGGCGAATGGCATGTCCCTCGGTGGCCAGATCGGCCAGCCGGCGCAGGCACTCTCGCTCGGCCAGCAGCTCCGCTCGCTTGAGGGTATCGCGCAGCTCGGCGACCTGCGGGTCGGTAAGGGCTAACTGTTTGAGACCGCGGCGCTGCGTTCGCAGCGGCCGGGTGATCTCGGCCTGCCAGGCGCGTATCGGTACCAGGTGGCGGGGGGCGTCCTCGTCCGGGGTCAGCCCGTGGCGCTGTAGCCAGCAGGCCCAGAGCAGTTCACAGACGTCGACCATGGTCTGATCCTGCAGCGTCAGGCAGACGGACGCCACGCCGGGACGGGCATAGAGGTCGAGGGCCTGGTCCCAGAGCGCGATCGCCCAGGGGGCGGCCCCCGCGGGGGTGCCATGGCGAGCCAGCCAGGCCCGCAAATGCCGGCGCAATTGGGTAGAATGCATGCTCATCGAAGGCCGTTTCTCCGCTGCCGCCCCGGGCGGCGGTGGCGAGGGGCGACGGCCCCGCCATTCCCGTTATCGGAGCCGGCATGATCGCATTCCGCCAACTCGCCCTGCAACGCGGCACTCAACCCCTGATCGAAGACGCCGACCTGACCCTGCACGCCGGCCACAAGGCCGGTATCGTGGGTCCCAACGGGGCCGGCAAGTCGAGCCTGTTCAAGCTCCTGCTCGGCGAGCTGGCCCCGGACAAGGGGGACGTCGAGCTGGCCGGCGGGGTGCGCATCGCCCATATGGCCCAGGAAGTGGAAGCCCTGGAGCGCCCCATCGTCGACTATGTGCTGGATGGCGATCGGGCCCTGCGGGATACCGAGGCGGCCCTGGCCGCCGCCCAGGCGGCGGGGGAGGCCCACCGGGAGGCCGAGCTGCATGGCCAGATCGAGGCCCTGGACGGCTACAGCGCCCCGGCCCGGGCCGCCCAGCTACTCGTTGGGTTGGGCTTCGCCCAGGCCGACCTGTCGCGCCCCCTGGCGGACTTCTCCGGGGGCTGGCGGATGCGCGTCAACCTGGCCCGCACCCTCTTTATGCCCTCCGACCTGCTGCTGCTGGACGAGCCCACCAACCACCTGGATCTGGATGCCCTGCTGTGGCTCGAACAGTGGCTGACCCGTTACCCGGGAACCCTGCTGCTGATCTCCCACGATCGCGACTTCCTGGACGCGGTCTGTGACCATATCGTGCATTTCGATCGGCGCCGCCTGGTGCTCTACCGCGGCAACTACACCGCCTTCGAGCGCAGCCGCGCCGAAAAGCTCGCCCAGCAGCAGGCCGAGGCCGCCAAGCAGCAGGCCCGTCGCGAGGAGATCGAGCAGTTTGTGGCGCGCTTCCGGGCCAAGGCCACCAAGGCGCGACAGGCCCAGAGTCGCCTGAAGATGCTCGAGCGCATGGAAACCATCGCCGTGGCCCATGTGGACTCCCCCTTTCACTTCACCCTGCCCGCCGCCGAGAAGACCTCATATCCGCTGCTGGTGCTGGACGAGGCGCGCCTGGGCTACCGTGGCGAGGCCGGCGAGACGGTGCAGCTGGACGAGGTCAAGCTTGGGCTGCAGCCGGGGCAGCGTATCGGCCTGCTGGGCCCCAACGGCGCCGGCAAGTCGACCCTGATCAAGTCGCTGACCGGCGAGCTGCCACTGCTGGGCGGCAAGCGCATCGAGGGCGAGCACCTGGCGGTGGGCTATTTCGCCCAGCATCAGTTGGAGGGGCTGGACCTCTCCGCCTCGCCCTTCCTGCATGTGCAGCGCCTCTCGCCCCGGGCCAGCGATCAGGAGATTCGCAACTTCCTAGGCGGCTTCGGCTTCCAGGGCGACGATGCCTTCGCCGAGGTGGCCAACTTCTCCGGTGGCGAGAAGGCGCGCCTGGCGCTGGCCCTGGTCGCCTGGCGTCGCCCCAACCTGCTGTTGCTGGACGAGCCCACCAACCACCTGGACCTGGAGATGCGCGAGGCCCTCACCGAGGCCCTGGCCGGTTTCGAGGGGGCGGTGATCCTGGTCTCCCACGACCGCCACCTGCTGCGTGCCACCGTGGACGAGTTCTGGCGGGTGGCCGATCATCGCCTCGAGCCCTTCGATGGTGATCTGGAGGACTATCGCGCCTGGCTCAAGGCGCGCCTGGAGGGTGAGCGCCGCGAGGCACGGGCCGAGAAGGGCGAGCGCCAGGCGGAGGCCGCCGTGCCCAGGGAGGACCGCAAGGCGGCGCGTCGCGCCGCGGCGGAGCTGCGCGAGAAGCTGCGCCCGCTGAAGCGTCAGCGGGACAAGGCCGAGCAGGCCATGGAGAAGACCCAGGCCGCCCTGGGCGAGGTGGAGGAACGCCTGGCGGATGCCGAGCTCTATACGCAGGCGAGCCGCAAGGCGGAACTCACCGAGCTGTTGGGTCGCCAGGGCGAGCTCAAGTCGCGCCTCGAGGCGCTGGAGGCGGAATGGCTGGCCGCCGAAGAGGCCCTGGAGGCGATGCAAGCCGAGCTGCTGGCGGCGGAATAACGAGTCCCGAGGAGGTCTCCCATGATCCTGCGTCCCGCGTTGTTGGTTGTGCTGCTCGGCCTGGTCGGCTGCGCCGGTACCCGTCTGACCCTGGATAACTACCAGCGCCTGGAGGTCGGCATGAGTCGGGCCCAGGTGGAGGCGATCCTCGGCTCGCCGAGGGAGTGCCATGGGGCCCTGATGGTGGATCTGTGTACCTGGGGGGCGGGCTCGCGTGCCATTCATGCCCAGTTCCTGGGCGGCGAGGCGCTGGCCTTCCAGTATCAGGGGCTCAAGTGAGAGCGCCCCGGCTCAGCTCTCCAGCAGGAAGGTCACCGGGCCGTCGTTGATCAGCTCCACCTGCATATCGGCCCCGAACTCGCCGGTAGCGACCGTCGGCCAGGCGGCCCGCGCCTGGATCACCAGGTAGTCGAACAGCGCTTCGCCCTCGGCGGGGGGCGCGGCGCTGGAGAAGCTGGGGCGCAGCCCCTTGCGGGTATCCGCCGCCAGGGTGAACTGGGAGACCAGCAACAGGCCGCCCTCCGCCTGCCGCAGGTCGAGATTCATCTTGCCGGCCTCATCCGAGAACACCCGGTAGTGCAGCAGCTTGTGCAGCAGCTTGTCGGCACGCGCCCGGTCATCGCCCTTTTCCACCCCCACCAGGGCCAGCAGGCCCTGGTCGATGGCGCCCACTTCTTGACCCGCCACCACGACTCGGGCGTGGCGGACTCGCTGAATCAAGGCTCGCATCTCTCTCCTCCTGAGTGTCGGCGCAGGAGGGTAGCATGCGCCGCCATCAGCGGCCCAGCAGGGCGTCGCGGAAGTCGTCGCGCAGCGGCCGGGGGCCCAGGGGGAGGCCGAGCAGTATCGGCAGGAGAATAGCGAGCGGATCATCCAGGGCGCCTCGAGGGAATTTCCCTGTACAGGCACGCGTCTTGCGTAGGAGTTCTGTCGATTACCAGGCGCGACAGACCATGATATCGCAGTGGGGTTCGGCGAGCAGCCGGGCGGTCAGACGGCTCTGCTGGCGGCGTCGGCCGCGATAGCTCAGCGCCAGCAGGTCCGGGGGCTGGCGGCGCAGCCGGGTCAGCAGCACTTCCAGGGGGTCGCCCTGCTCCAGCACCAGGTTCAGTTCCGGTACCGCGTCCACCTCGCTCATCAGGCGGTCCACCTCCCCCTCCAGCTGTTCGCGCAGGCGGGCCAATTCGCCGTCGCGCCAGCGGGCGAAGTCGCCGCTGGAGCCCAGCTCCCGCTCGCCGGGGATATCCCAGGCGTGCAGCAGGGTCAGCCGCGCCTCGGGGAAGCGCTTGAGGGTCTCGCGCAGGGTATGGCGGCAGGTCAGCGAGAAGTCCACGGGGACCAGGATATCCCGCCACTCCTGGGTGACCGGATGGATGGCGGAGATCACCGGGCAGGGGGCGCCACGGATCACCCGCGCCAGGGTGGTGCCGGCCACCAGCTCCGGTTCGCCACGCTTGCGGTGCCCACCGAGGAGGATCAGGTCGGCCTGGCGCTCGTGGGCCTCGCGGATGATTTCCTCGAAGGGAGCGCCGGCCACGGTCTGCAGCAGCGCCTGGGGGGCGGGCAGCGCATAGTCTTCGCGGATATCGGTCAGCAGGCGCTCCATCTCCGCCACCACCGCCTGCTCCAGGTCATGGAGTGCCTGGCGCGGCAGGTGGGGGTCGAGCACATGCAGGGCATCGAGGCGGGTTCCGCTGTCCACCGCCAGTTGGATGGCGCGGCCGAAGGCGGCGCGGTTCTCCGCCGACAGGTCACAGGCGAACAGCAGGGTGCGAGTCATGATCTCTCCCTCCCTCAATGATGGCGATGCCCCACCTCAGGATGGTGGCTTACCCGCTCCCCCGCAAGGCGTTACCACCAGGCATGGAAGTGATGCACCGGCCCCTGGCCCCGGCCCGCGCCCAGGCGGTGACTCTCGGCCAGGGCCGCCTCCAGCCAGGCCTTGGCCTCGGTCACCGCCGCCAGGGGGGCGTCGCGGTGAGCCAGGCAGGCGGCGATGGCCGAGGAGAGCGAGCAGCCGGTGCCGTGCAAGTTGCCGGTGGCGATGCGCGGGCCGTCCAGCCACTGGGCGCCCTGTTCGTCCACCAGCAGGTCGGGACAGCGCTCGCCACGCAGGTGGCCGCCCTTGAGCAGCACCCGGGGGGCGCCCAGGGCCTGCAGGCGCGGCAGCAGCGCCTCCATGGCATCGGCATCATCGGGGGCGACGGTGTCGAGCAGCACCGCCGCCTCCGGCAGGTTGGGGGTGATCAGGTCGGCCAGCGGCACCAGCAGCTCGCGCACGGCACGGATGCCGGCATCATCCACCAGCACATCGCCGCTCTTGGCCACCATCACCGGATCCAGCACGACCCAGCGCGGCCGCCGCTTGGTGAGGGCCTCGCGGATCACTTCGGCCACCTCGCGGCTGGCGACCATGCCGATCTTCACGGCATCGATGGCGATATCGTCGAGCAGGGTCTCCAACTGGGCGGCGATAAAGTCCGCCGGCACCGGGTGGACCCCGGTCACCCCCTGGGTGTTCTGGGCGGTCAGGGCGGTGATCACGCTGGTACCATAGGCGCCCAGCGCCGAAAAGGTCTTGAGGTCGGCCTGGATGCCGGCGCCGCCGCTGGGGTCGGAGCCGGCGATGGTCAGCAGCTTGGGAATCGGGGGAGTGTGAGTCATGAAGAGGTCTTGTCGTTGATGTCGCCGCCTAGCCTACTGCAAGGCGGTGGGGGCTCGCCATGCTGAGCCGCTTTGTAGTCGCCCTGGTCGGGGCCACCCTGTTGCGAGGAGAGGCCGGGGGCTCGCCATGTTGAGTCTCTTCCTGGTAGCCCTGGTCGGGGCCACCCTGTTGCGAGGAGAGGCCGGGGGCTCGCCATGTTGAGCCTCTTCCTGGTAGCCCTGGTCGGCGCGACCCTGTTGCGAGGAGAGGCCGGGGGCTCGCCATGCTGAGCCGCTTTGTAGTCGCCCTGGTCGGGGCCACCCTGTTGCGAGGAGAGGCCGGGGGCTCGCCATGTTGAGTCTCTTCCTGGTAGCCCTGGTCAGTGCGACCTTGCTACCCGGTGGCTCCGAGCTATGGCTGGCCAGGCTCTGGTGCCAGGGCGAACCGGCGGCGCTGCTCTGGGCGGTGGCCTCCGCCGGCAACACCCTGGGCAGCCTGATCAACGTCTGGCTGGGGCGCTATGCGCGGCGTTTCCAGGACCGGCGCTGGTTTCCCGCCTCCCGGGCGGGGCTGGCCCGGGCCGAGCGCTGGTATTACCGCTTCGGCGAGTGGAGCCTGCTGCTCTCCTGGGCTCCGCTGATCGGCGACCCCCTGACGGTACTGGCCGGAGTCTTCCGGCTGCCCTGGTGGCGGGCCATCCTGCTGATCGGCCTGGCCAAGGGGGCCCGCTATGCGCTGGTACTGCTGCTCGCCCGGCAGTGGCTGGCGCCGCTGTGTGGCGGCGCCTGACGCCTGTCGGGATCAGAGCTGCGCGGGCAGCCAGGTGGCCAGCTCGGGGAAGGCGGCCAGGGCCAGCAGCATGCTCAGCTGCAGCAGGATAAAGGGAATCACCCCGCGGTAGATGGCCGAGGTAGGCACGCTCTCCGGCGTGACCCCGCGCAGGTAGAAGAGCGCGAAGCCGAAGGGCGGGGTGAGGAAGGAGGTCTGCAGGTTGATGGCGATCATCACCCCCAACCAGACGGGATCGATGCCCATGGCCAGCAGTACCGGGCCGACGATGGGCACCACCACGAAGGTGATCTCGATAAAGTCGAGGATAAAGCCCAGCAGGAACATCACCAGCATCACGATCAGCATGGCGCCTACCACGCCGCCGGGCATCGCCTCGAACAGCCCGGTGACCAGTTCCTCGCCGCCGTAGGCGCGGAACACCAGGGAGAAGAGAGTGGCGCCGATCAGGATCAGGAAGACCATGCTGGTGACCTGGGTGGTGGTGCGGGTCACCTCCTGGAGCATGGCGAGGCTCACCCGGCCCTTGACCAGGGCCAGCACCAGGGCGCCGAAGGCGCCCACCGCCGAGGCCTCGGTGGGCGTGGCGAAGCCGCCGAGGATCGAGCCCAGCACGGCGACGATCAGCACCACCGGCGGCACCAGCCCCTTGAACAGCAGTGGCCAGACGCTGCCCCGATGCCCCAGCTCCTCCATCAGCGCCTGGCGATCGACGGGCGGAGCCAGCCGTGGCCTGAGCCAGGCGGTGAGGATGACGTAGACGATATAGGCCAGCACCAGGATCAACCCGGGGATCAGGGCGCCGACGAAGAGGTCGCCCACCGAGACCGTCCTGGGGCTCCATATCCCCATGGCCAGTTGCGCCTGTTGATAGGCGTTGGAGAGCACGTCGCCGAGCAGCACCAGGGCGATGGAAGGCGGAATGATCTGCCCCAGGGTGCCGGTGGCGCAGATGGTGCCGGTGGCCAGCGCCGGGGAATAGCCGCGCTTGAGCATGGTGGGCAGCGATAGCAGGCCCATGGTGACCACGGTGGCGCCGACGATGCCGGTGGAGGCGGCCAGCAGCATGCCGACCAGGATCACCGCGATGCCCAGGCCGCCGCGCAGGCTGCCGAAGGCCAGGGTCATGGCGTCGAGCAGCGTCTCGGCGACCCGCGATTTCTCCAGCAGTACCCCCATCAGCACGAAGAGCGGCACCGCCAGCAGGGTCTGGTTGGTCATGATGCCGTAGACCCGATTGGGCATGGCGGAGAGGAAGTTGGCCTCGAAGTGCAGGGCCACGCCCAGGGCCTCCAGGCCCATTCCCAGGCCGGCGAAGGCCAGGGCGGTGCCGGCTAGCGACAGGGCCACCGGATAGCCCAGCATCAGCACGACGCAGATGGTGGCAAACAGAAAGAGCGGCATATAGTCGAGCACTAGAGCACCTCCTCGTGCTCGGGTTCCGGGGCCGCCAGGCGCCCGCGCAGGATCAGTACCTGACGGATCGACAGGGCGATGCCCTGAATCAGTAGCAGCAGACTCATCAGGGGGATCAGGGACTTGAGCAGGTAGATCACCGGCAGGTTGGCGTCCGAGGAGCGTTCCAGGATGGCCCAGCTACTGGCGACGTACGCGAGGCTGCCCAGGCCGATAAACAGCACCACCGGGAGCAGCAGGAAGAGGGTGCCGGCCAGGTCGATCCAGGCGCGGCCCTTGGCGGAGAGGCGGCGATAGAAGATATCCACCCGCACATGGCCGTCATGCCTGAGGGTGTAGGCGGCCCCCAGCATAAAGACCACGGCGTGCATATACATCACCGATTCCTGCATCGCCATGCTGTGGATGCCCAGGGCGTAGCGCATTACCACCAGCGCGAACTGCACCAGCATCATCGCCAGGGTCAGCCAGGCGATGGCTCGTCCGAGGGTCTCGATAACGCCCTCGATCCGCCTGAGCAGCGCCGGTTCCTGGCCCGTCGCGTTGCGAGTCGTGGTCATGGAAGAGTCTCGTCAATTGTCCAGCAGAGGCGGCATCATCGCCGATTCGATGCCGTTCGTCATCCACTGACCCCGACGAGGTATCAGGACTGGAGGGTGCGCCTGTGGGGGTGGAGGGCCCGCTGGCAGGCCGCGGGCAGGTGGATATCCACCGCCACCGGCAGGTGATCCGAGAAGAGATGATCCAAAACGCGCACCTCATCGGCCACCAGGGAATCGGATAGCAGGATATGGTCCAGGGCCCGCCGAGGCTGCCAGGAGGGATAGCTGAGCAGCGGCTTGACCGGGTGCAAAGGCAGGGCCGCGCAGAAATCGGAGTGGGCGTGGAGCTGGTCCGGCGTGCAGTTGAGGTCGCCCATCACCACCACATGGCGTAGCGGCATGATCAGCTCGCTGAGGTAGTCGAGCTGACGCACACGGCCGCGGTGGCTCAGGGCCAGATGAGCGACGAAGAGGTGCAGGGCATCGGGGCCCTCGCCGAAGCGGGCGTGGATGGCGCCGCGGCCGGGCAGGGTGCCGGGCAGGCGGTGTTCCTCGATATGCGCCGGCGGCAGCCGCGACAGGAGGCCATTGCTGTGCTGTGCGAAGCGCCCCAGGTTGCGATTGAGCTGCTGAAAATGGTGGGGAAAGCCGGCGCGGCCGGCCAGGTACTCCACCTGATTGATATGGTTGGAGCGAAAGCTGCCGCCGTCGACCTCCTGGAGGCCGACGATATCGAATTGCCCCAGGACCTTGCCGACCATGTCCAGGCGGCCGCGGCGCTTGGGGTGGGGCAGCAGGTGCTGCCAGCTGCGGGTCAGGTAGTGGTGGTAGGCCGAGGTGTGAATCCCCACCTGCAGGTTGAAGGTGAGCAGGCGCAGGTGGCCCGACTCAGGCAGCGGGTGGAAGACCTCGGCCCGGGACATGGGCCTACTCGCCCCGTTCCTGGCGAACCTTGTCGATCAGCGCCTCGGCGATCTGCGGCATGTTTTCCAGGCTGCCGGCGCTGGAGGGGCTGACCAGGTAGCGGCCATCGATGACCAGGGCCGGGACGCCCATCAGGCGCATGGCGCGCATGCGGGCATGGGCCTGGTTGACCTGGGAGCGCACGCCGAAGGAGGTCAGGGCCTGCCGGGCCTCGGCTTCGTCGACGCCATGCTCTGCGAAGAAGGCCGCTACCTCGTCGGTGTCGGTCAGGCGCTCGCCCTGCTGGTGAATGGCGTCGAAGATCTCGGCGTGGACCTCCTCGAGGATGCCCAGGTCGTCGGCGGCATAGAAGACGCCGGCATGGGTGTTCCAGTCGCCGCCCATGGTGGCGGGGAGATGCACCACGCCGACGTCGTCGTCCAGGGTGGGGTACCAGTCGGCAAGGCTCGACTGCAGGCGGTAGCAGTGCGGGCAGCCGTACCAGAAGGCCTCGGTGACCTCGATCTGGTCCGCGTCCACCACGGTCGCCACCGGGTTGGCCAGCACCTCATAGTGCTCGCCCTCTACCAGGGGCGTGGACTGGGCCTGGGCCAGGCCGGCCAGGCCGGCCAGGCCGGCCAGGCCGACGAGGGCCAGGGACGCCATCAGGGGCTTGAGCATGGGGGGGATCTCCTTGGGACTAGGGCTAAAGGTAACAGGGTTCACCGGACGCCGCGTGGCGCGCCGCAGGCTTGGAGCCCTTCCGGGGCCTGAGGTTCCCAGAAAATGACACGGGGCGGCCTGGAATGGCCGCCCCGTGTATCAGGCGCTAGCGGGCTCGCTTAGTGGAGGCCGAGCACATAGTTGGCCACGGCTTCCATGTCGCGATCGCTCATCTTGGTGGCGATATCGCGCATGATGGCGTTGGGATCGTTGGTCCGCTCGCCATCGGCGAAGGCCTGCAGGGTGGCGACGACATAGTCGGGATGCTGGCCGCTCAGGGCCGGGTAGGCCGCGGAGCCGATGCCCACCCCGGTGGGGCTGTGGCAGGCGGCACAGGCCGGGATGCCCTTGGCGATGTCGCCGGCCCGGTAGAGCTCCTGGCCGCGAGCCACCAGCTCGGCGTCCGGGTCGGCCTGGCCCAGGTTGGCGTCCTGCTGGGCGAAGAAGGCGGCCACGTCCCAGGCGTCCTGATCGCTGAAGTTATCCACCTGCCCGGCCATCTGCGGCACCAGGCGGTTGCCGTCGCGGATATCCATGATCTGCTTGGCCAGGTAGGAGGCCTGCTGACCCGCCAGATTGGGGAAGGCGGGCGAGATGCTGATGCCCTCCTGACCGTGACAGGCGGCGCAGGTCTGCGCCTTCTCGCGGCCCGCGGCGGGGTCGCCCTGGAGGTCGGCGTGGGCCACGCCCACTGCGCCCATGGTCAGGGCCAGGCTTGCCAGTAACTTTCTCATCGCTAATCCACTATGCCATTGATTGTTGACCGGAACGTATCCTGGGCGCCGCCCGCTGTCCATGCTGCGCCGCGAGGGCGCGGGTCGTTGTCGGCGAGAGCAGGGTGGTACACTAACGTGTCCCAGGTCGCTGAAAAATACAGGGCATTATAACGACTCGCCAGGGCGAGGTGAATCTGCCCGACCTGCCACCCAAGGAAACGCTGCATAGTGCTCCATCCCGCTCGCCGCTTTATTCAGCGCTTCCGCTAAGCCGAACTTTCGCCAGGATCCCATCGATGCCGTCTCTTAACTACCAGACCGCCCGCTTTCTCACCAGTGCGCCGACCCTGGCCCAGTGCCCGCCGGACGAGGGGCGCGAGGTGGCCTTCGCCGGGCGCTCCAACGCCGGAAAGTCCAGCGCCATCAATACCCTGACTCAGCAGAAGGCGCTGGCGCGGACCTCCAAGACCCCGGGCCGCACCCAATTGATCAACTTCTTCTCCCTGGGGGAGGAGACCGGCCGGCGCCTGGTGGACCTGCCCGGCTACGGCTTCGCCAAGGTGCCGGAGAAGGTCAAGCTGGAGTGGCAGCGCCACCTGGGCGAGTACCTGCGCGGTCGCGCCTGCCTGGCCGGCCTGGTGCTGGTGATGGATGTGCGCCACCCGCTCACCGAGTTCGACCAGATGATGCTGGGCTGGGCCGACGAGCAGTCGATGCCGGTGCATATCCTGCTGACCAAGGCCGACAAGCTGAAGAGCGGCGCCGCCAAGTCGGCCCTGCTGCAGGTGCGCCGGCGTCTGCAGGAGTGGGAAGACCTGGTCAGCGTTCAGCTCTTCTCGGCCCTCAAGCGTGAGGGCGTCGAAGAGGCCCGGGGGCGGCTGGACGGCTGGCTGGCCGAAGGCTGAGGGGCGTTACGCCTGGCCCCTCAGGCGCGCCAGTAATTCCGGCAGCTCGCGCACATGGCCGAGGCGATGCACGCCCTCCGGCAGGGCCTCCCCCGCCGCCTGGCCGTGGCGGTCGATCCAGGCCACCCGCATGCCCAGGCGGCGTGCCGGCAGCACGTCCTCCTGCCAGGAGTCGCCCACGTGCAGGGCTCGTGAGGGGGCGCTGTCGAGGCGCGCCAGGGCGGCCAGGAAGGGCCGCGCATCGGGCTTGGGCGCGAGCAGCTCGCCGGCGATGATCGACACCGGGAAATGGCGCACCAGGGGCAGCCGGTTGAGGTCGACATTGCCGTTGGTGATGGTGGCCAGGCGATACTCCCTCGCCAGTCCCTCCAGCAGGGCATCCACCTCCGGGTAGGGGTCGAGGCGGTGGCGCAGTTCCAGGAAGCGCTCCATGGCCGCGGTGGCCCACATCTCCGCTTCCCGGGGAGGCAGACCATAGGCCTCCAGCAGTTCATAGAGGCTGCGGCTGCGAATCCAGGTGAAGTCGCCGCGGCGCAACGGGAAGCGTCGCGCCACCTCGCCGCGGTGCTGCACATAGGCGGGCAGCGGGAAGCGCTCGCCATAGCGGCCCAGGCGCTCCAGGCGCGCCTCCAGCCAGGTGCTCAGGGCGCTGTCCAGCCAGTGGTAGTGCCCCTGCTCGGCGTGCTCCATCACCGGGCCGTTGTCCCACAGGGTGTCGTCCAGATCGAAGGTCAGGGTGTCGAGGCGCGTCATGGATCATCCTGGCCGCCCTCGGGGCGGCGGCGTGCGCGTGGGTGGGCGGCATCGTAGCTGGCGGCCAGGTGCTGCCAGTCGAGGCGGGTATAGACCTGGGTGGTGCTCAGGTTGGCATGGCCCAGCAGCTCCTGCACCGCGCGCAGGTCCTGGCTCGACTCCAGCAGGTGGCTGGCGAAGGAGTGACGCAGGCGGTGGGGGTGCAGGTGCTCGGCGAGGCCGCGCTCCCGGGCCAGCTTGGCCAGGCGTAGCTGGATGGCGCGGTGACCCAGGCGGCTGCCCCGCCGGCCGACGAAGAGCGCCGGCTCAGCCTCGCCGGCCAGTTGACCGCGCACCGCCAGCCAGGCGTCCAGGGCCTGGCGGGCCCGTTGTCCGACGGGTAACTGGCGGGGCTTGGCGCCCTTGCCCAGCACCCGCAGGCGGCGCGGCTGGAGGGCGTCCAGGTCGAGGCCGGCCAGCTCCGCCAGGCGCAGGCCGCAGGAGTAGAAGAGCTCCAGCATGGCTTGGTCGCGGCGCGCCAGGGGCGAGTCGTCGTGGGGCGTATCGAGGAAACGCGCCAGCTGGTCCACGTCCACCGGCTTGGGCAGGTGGCGGGGCTGGCGGGGCGCCTGGGAGAGGCGCACCGGGTCGTGATCGAGGCGGCCGGTCGCCACCAGGTGAGCCGCGAAGCGCGACAGGGCGGCGCGGCGCCGGGCCAGGCTGCGGGGCGCCAGGCCCCGGGCCCGCTCCTGGCCCAGGAAGCGCCGTACCCGGCTGGCGTCGAGCTCGCCCCAGTCGGCGAGTCCGGTCCCCTCGACGAAGGCCAGGAAGGCGCTCAGGTCGCGGCGATAGGCGGCCAGGGTGGCCGGGCTCGCCTCCCGTGCCAGGCCGCCGAGGAAGGCCTCGAGGGCGTCGGCGAGGGCCTCAGCGGGAGGCATCCCCGGCCCTCCCGTGGTGCACCAGCAGCCGCGCCACCACCTCGCCGAGGTACTCGGTGAAGAGGGTGTCGAGGCTGGCGCGGAAGTGCTCGGTATCGTGGCTGGCCAATACCAGGTAGCCCAGCGGCTCGCCCAGGGTCAGCCGGGAGATCACGCAGGAGCCGGCCTGGCTCGGCGCCTTGGCGTGGGGCAGCAGCAGCTTCCAGTCGGTGGCGGAGAGCCGGCAACAGCGGCTGTTGCGGCCCTCGAGCAGGGCGCCCAGGCGCTGGCCGGCGGTGTCGTCGAGCACCTGGCGGGGCGCCTGGGGCGGGCGCGGCTCCCGGTCGGTGAGGCTGGCCGGGCACCACAGGGCCACGGCACTGGTCTGGAACTGCTCGGCGAGCTGGGTGGCCAGGGTCTGGCCCAGGGCGTCGCCATCCTCGGCCTCCAGCAGCGCCAGCACCAGGGCCCGGGTGCGGCGATACTGGCCCTCGTTGTGGCGGGCCGAGTCGAGCAGCTGCTCCAGGCGCCATTCGGCGGCCTCGGCTCGCTCGCGCAGGTCATGGACCAGGCGCTCCAGCAGCGAGACGGCGCCGCGTCCCTCCGGGTGGGGCACCTTGAGCTGCTGCAGTAGCCCCTCGCGGCCGACGAAGAAGTCGGGATGACGGGCCAGCCAGTGGGCGACCCGATCCGGATCGAGGGTCTGGCGGGGCTCGGGGGCCTGGGCACGCGTCATGGGCAGCTCCTCGTCGTGGCGGTGCGGTTCAGTTCAGGGGGACACGGCCCTCGAAGACCCGCTCCGCGGGGCCGGTCATGATCAGGGGGGCGTCGTCGCCGGCCCATTCGATGGTCAGGCTGCCGCCGGGCAGGTGTACCTCCACCGGGCTCTCCAGCAGCCCCTGGCGGATGCCGCTGGCTACCGCGGCGCAGGCGCCGGTGCCGCAGGCCAGGGTCTCGCCGCTGCCGCGCTCGTAGACCCGCAGGCGGATCTCGTGGGGCGAGACCACCTGCATAAAGCCGGCATTGACCCGCCGGGGGAAGCGCGGATGGGACTCGATGGCCGGGCCCAGCCGGGCCACCGGGGCGCCGTCCACGTCATCGACCCGCAGCACCGCATGGGGGTTGCCCATGGAGACCACGCCGATCTCGAGGCACTCGCCGTCCACCTCCAGGGCGTGCCGCGGCAGGTCCTGGGCGGCCTCGAAGGGCAGCGCCTCGGGGGCGAAACGCGGCGCGCCCATGTCGACGCTGACCCGGCCGTCCTCCTGGACCACCAGGGTCAGGGGGCCGCCGGCGGTCTCGACGCGGATCTCGTGCTTGTGGGTCAGGCGCTGGTCGCGCACGAAGCGGGCGAAGCAGCGCGCGCCGTTGCCGCAATTCTCCACCTCGCTGCCGTCGGCGTTGAAGATGCGGTAGCGGAAGTCCAGGTCCGGGTCCCGGGGCGGCTCGACGATCAGCAGCTGATCGAAGCCGATGCCGAAGTGGCGATCGGCGAGCTGGCGGACCTGCTCGTCGCGCAGCCGCGCCCGCTGGGTGACCAGGTCGACCACCATGAAGTCGTTACCCAGGCCGTGCATCTTGGTGAAGTGCAGCAGCATCAGTCCGCGGCCTCCGGCAGCAGGGCCTCGCCTTCCCACAGCGCCTCCAGGCGCTCGCGGCGGCGCACCAGGTGGGCCTGGTCGCCATCCACCATCACCTCGGCGGGGCGCGGGCGGCTGTTGTAGGTGGAGGCCATCACGAAACCGTAGGCCCCGGCGGAGCGCACCGCCAGCAGGTCGCCTTCGGCGATGGCCAGGTCGCGATCCTTGCCGAGGAAGTCGCCGGTCTCGCAGACCGGGCCCACCACGTCATAGGTGGCACTCTCCCGGGGTGCTCGGGTATCCACCGGCAGGATGCGCTGCCAGGCCTGGTAGAGGGAGGGACGGATCAGGTCGTTCATGCCGGCGTCGACGATGGCGAAGTTCTTGGTCTCGCCGGGCTTGAGGTACTCGACCCGGGTCAGCAGCACCCCGGCATTGGCGGCGATGGAACGCCCCGGCTCGAACAGCAGGGTCAGGCGCTCGCCGCCGGGCCAGGCGGCCAGGCGCTCGAGCAGGGCGCGGGCGTAGTCGAAGGGCGCCGGCGGGCGCTCGTCCTGGTAGGGCACGCCGAGGCCGCCGCCGAGATCCAGGTGCTCGATCTCGATGCCCGCCTCGCGCAGCCGCTCGAGCAGCAGCAGCAGGCGGTCCAGGGCGTCGAGGAAGGGCGCCAGCTCGGTGAGCTGGGAACCGATATGGCAGTCCAGGCCGCTGACGCGGATATTCGGCAGGCGCGCGGCGAGCTCGTAGACGCCCAGGGCCTCGTCCACCGGGATACCGAACTTGTTGTCCTTGAGGCCGGTGGAGATATAGGGGTGGGTGCCGGCGTCCACATCGGGATTGACCCGCAGCGAGACCGGCGCCACCTTGCCGAGGCGCCCGGCCACGGCGTCGAGGCGCTCCAGTTCCGGGCGCGACTCGACGTTGAAGCACTTGATGCCCGCCTCCAGGGCGCGGGCCATCTCCGCCTCCTGCTTGGCGACCCCGGAGAAGACCACCTTGGCCGGGTCGCCGCCGGCGGCCAGCACCCGCTCCAGCTCGCCCACCGAGACAATATCGAAGCCGGCGCCGAGGCGCGCCAGCAGGCCCAGCACGGCCAGATTGGCGTTGGCCTTGACCGCATAACAGATCAGGTGGGGGTGGCTGCCCAGCGCCTCGGTGTAGGCGCGGAAGTGGCGCTCCAGGGTGGCGCGGGAATAGACATAGCAGGGGGTGCCGAAGCGCTCGGCGATCTCCGCCAGGGGCACGTCCTCGGCATGCAGGGTACCGTCGCGGTACTCGAAATGATCCATCTTAGGCCTCGTCGTCGGTGGGGGCCGCCGCCTCGGGGGGCGTCGTCTCCGGCAAATACAGGGGCCCCTTCTGGCCGCAGCCGGCCAGCAGCATCAACACCAGGAGCCCCAGGGTCAGCCGGGCCATCAGCGCAGCGCCTTCAGGGCGTCGCGGGCCCGCTGGGCGGCGGCGCGGACCTGATCGGGGGCGGTGCCACCGATATGGTTGCGGGCCGCCACCGAGCCTTCCAGGGTCAGCACCTCGAAGACATCCGCCTCGATCACCTCGGAGAACTGGCGCAGCTCGTCGAGGGTCATCTCGGAGAGGTCCTTGGCTTCGCGGATGCCGAAGGCCACCGATTCGCCGACGATCTCGTGGGCGTCGCGGAAGGCCACGCCCTTGCGCACCAGATAGTCCGCCAGGTCGGTGGCGGTGGAGAAGCCCTTGCGGGCCGCCTCGCGCATGCTGTCGGCCTTGGCCTCGATGGCCGGCACCATGTCGGCGAAGGCCTTGAGGCAGTCCTTGACGGTGTCCAGGGTGTCGAACAGCGGCTCCTTGTCCTCCTGGTTGTCCTTGTTGTAGGCCAGCGGCTGGGACTTCATCAGGGTCAGCAGGCCCATCAGGTGGCCATAGACCCGGCCCGACTTGCCGCGCACCAGCTCCGGCACGTCCGGGTTCTTCTTCTGCGGCATGATCGAGGAGCCGGTGCAGAAGCGGTCGGGCAGGTCGATGAAGTCGAACTGGGCGCTGGTCCACAGCACCAGCTCCTCGCTCATCCGCGACATATGCATCAGGAGCAGGCTGGCGAAGCCGGTGAACTCGATGGCGAAGTCGCGATCGCTGACCGCGTCCAGGCTGTTCTCCGCCGGGCGCTCGAAGCCCAGCAGCTCGGCGGTGACGTGGCGGTCGATGGGGTAGGTGGTGCCGGCCAGCGCCGCCGCGCCCAGGGGCATGACGTTGACCCGCTTGCGGCAGTCGAGCAGGCGCTCGTGATCTCGGGCCAGCATCTCCTGCCAGGCCAGCAGGTGGTGACCGAAGGTCACCGGCTGGGCGGTCTGCAGGTGGGTGAAGCCGGGCATGATGGTCTCGGCCTCGCGGTCGGCCAGTTCGATCAGGCCCTCGCGCAGGCGCGCCAGCTCGGCGCCGACGAGATCGATCTCGTCGCGCAGGAAGAGGCGGATATCGGTGGCCACCTGGTCGTTACGGGAACGCCCGGTATGCAGCTTCTTGCCGGTGATGCCGATCTTGTCGGTGAGCCGCGCCTCGATGTTCATGTGCACGTCTTCGAGCTTCACCGACCAGGGGAACTCGCCGCGGCGGATCTCGTCGTCGATCTCGCCCAGGCCGGCGACGATGGCATCGCGCTCGGCATCGGTCAGCACCCCGACCCGGGCCAGCATGGTGGCGTGGGCGATGGAGCCCTGGATATCGTGGTGGGCCAGGCGTTGGTCGAAGTCCACCGAGGCGGTGAAGCGTTCGACGAAGGCATCGGTGGGCTCGCTGAAACGGCCGCCCCAGGACTGGTTGGTCGACTTCGTCATCGGAGGAGAAATCCTGCAAGTTGGCTGACAAGGTAATGCCTGGCAGTGTACCAGAGTCGACGGGGCAGGCCATGCCAGCATGGGCACGGCGAGATTGAGGCTAGGGGCTGGTCTGGGGGAGGCGCTACGCAAAGACGCTGTGAATCCATCCCTGGACGCTCGACTTTTTCATCCCTGAAAAAGACGCTTTGCTTCGGCCTGCCCCCAGCGCTCCCTAGGCCAAGGCTGTGGCAAGAGCCATAAGCGCGACGCCAGGGCCATTTTTCCTTATCTGGCGACTGCTTTATGATGGAGTAATAAAAGCGGGGCTCGGTCCCGCGCCAACGATTCATGGGAATGCCCGCCAAGGTGCGGGCCCCGCGACGGGAGAACCACGTGTCCGCCATCACTACCCTGCGCATCGCCACCCGCAAGAGCCTGCTGGCCCTGTGGCAGGCCGAGCATGTCCGCGACCGCCTCCAGGCGATTCACCCCGGCCTCGAGGTGGAGCTGGTGGCCATGTCCACCCGCGGCGACCAGATCCTCGATGCGCCCCTGGCCAAGGTCGGCGGCAAGGGGCTCTTCGTCAAGGAGCTGGAGGAGGCGATGCTGGACGGGCGGGCCGATATCGCCGTGCACTCCATGAAGGACGTGCCCATGCACTTTCCCGAAGGGCTGGGGCTGTCGGTGATCCTCGAAGGCGCCGAGCCCACCGATGCCTTCGTCTCCAACCGGTATGCCAGCCTCGACGAGCTGCCCGAGGGGGCGCGCATCGGCACCTCCAGCCTGCGCCGCGGCCTGCAGATGAAAGAGGCGCGCCCGGACCTGGAGATCCTCAACCTGCGGGGCAACGTCCAGACCCGGCTGGGCAAGCTCGACGCCGGCGACTTCGATGCCATCATCCTCGCCACCTCCGGGCTGCGTCGCCTGGGCCTGGGCGAGCGCATCACCATGGAACTGCCCCCCGAGGTGTGCCTGCCGGCCTGCGGCCAGGGAGCCCTGGGCATCGAGTGCCGCACCCATGACGCCGACCTGGTCGCGCTGCTGGCGCCCCTGGATGATCCGGAGACCGCCACCCGGGTGCGCGCCGAGCGGGCCATGAACACCCGCCTGGAGGGCGGGTGCCAGGTGCCCATCGGCGGCCATGCGGTCCTCGAGGACGACGGCCGTACCCTCTGGCTGCGGGCCCTGGTGGGCAGCCCCGACGGTACCCGGGTGCTGCGCGCCGAGGGTCGGGGATCCGCCTTCGAACCGGAGACCCTGGGCATTCGGGTCGCCGAGGATCTGCTCGCCCAGGGCGCCGGCGAGATCCTCGCCGAGGTCTACGGCGACGCCTGATGAGCCGGGTATCGCGGGTACTGATTACCCGACCCGGGGAGCGCGCGCGGCCCTTGCTGGCGGCCCTGGACGGTCTGGGCGTGGCGGGCGTCGCCCTGGAGGTGATGCGCCTGGAGGCGCTGCCGGAAACTCAGGCGCAGCGCAGCGCCTGGCTCGACTTCGATGAGTTCCAGCATGTCGTCGTGGTCAGCCCCTTCGCCGCCGACCGCCTGGCCGAGGCCCTCGATCATTACTGGCCCCAGCTGCCGCTGGGGCCACGCTTTTATGCGGTGGGCGGCGCGACCGCCGAGCGCCTGCATCGGTTGCTGGGGGTGCGGGTGCGGGTGCCGCCGCCGGGCCAGGGCGATACCAGCGAGGCGCTGCTGACCCTGGCCGGGCTACGCCGGCTCGATGAACAGAAGGTGCTGCTGGTGGCCGGCGAGGGGGGGCGGCCGCTGCTGGCCGAGACCCTGGCTGCCCGTGGCGCCCGGGTCACGCGTCTGGCACTCTATCGACGACGGTGCCTGCCGCCCGCGCCCGAGGCGGCGGACTGGCTGGCCCGGGGCGACTACCGGGCCCTGGTGATTACCAGTGGCGAGCTGCTCGAGCACCTCGCCCCCTGGTGTGGCGAAGCGGCGTTGAACCAACCGCTAATCGTATCGAGCCCCCGCCTGGCTACACTGGCCGGTAGCCTGGGGTTCACCAAGCTTCATACGGCTACGGGAGCCACCCCGGCCGCCCTGGCGGCCGCCGTGGCCGGGGCCTGCAACCTGGATGGCGCCGAACCCGATCATGACGATCTCGACAAGGGCTAGCGATAGATGAGCAAGCAACCACAAGATCAGGACGAACGACAGGCGCCCGGCGCCGCCTCCCAAGATGCCGCCGAACAGGCGAGCGAGGCCAGCCAGGCAGAGTCAGGCAAGGGACGCGGCAGCGGGCGACGCCGACGCGGCGGCCAGGGAAATCCCTCCCGCACCGGCGGCGCTACCCAGGGGCAGGCCGCCAAGGCAAGCGAGGCGGCGACGGATAGCCGCACCGACTCCTCGACCGCCGGCGCGGCGACGCCCGACAAGCCGGCAGCGACCAAGACCGGCGCCGACAAGGCCAGTGCCGGCGGAAAGACGGCTTCCGGCAAGGCGGCTTCCGGCAAGGCATCCGGTGGCGGACAGGGCGGCACGCCGCCCGGTGCCTCCCAGCGCGCCGGGGGCAAGGCCGGCCCGATCGCCCTGGTGTTGGTGGTGGTGCTGGCCCTGATAGGGCTGGTGCTGGGCTGGATGGGTTGGCAGACCCTGGAGGCTCAGCGCGAGCGCCTGGCCGGCGCCGAGGCGGAACTGGCCGAGCTGCGCTCCCTGGGCGACCTGGAGGCGCGGCTGAGCGAGCAGGCCGAGGAGCGGCGTGCCGCCCTGACCGGCGAGGTGACGAGCCTGGAAGGCGAGTTCGAGACCTACCGCGGCGAGGTGAACGAGGCCCTGGATCGGGTGCTGGCGGAGCTGGCCCAGCAGCAGAGCGCCGACGAGCGGGAGTGGCTGCATGCCGAGGCCGCCTACCTGCTGCGCCTGGCCAATCAGCGGGTGCAGCTGGAGCGCGACCCGGAAGGGGCCGCGGCCCTGCTGCGCACCGCCGATGCGCGGCTGCGCGAGGCCGACAACCCGGCCCTGCTGCCGGTACGCCGCGCCCTGGCCGCCGAGCTGGCCGCCCTGGACGCGGTGCCGCGGGTCGACCGTACCGGCCTCTACCTGGCCCTGAACGCCCAGCAGGAGCAGTTGGCGACCCTGCCGCTCTCCCAGGACGTGGAGGCGCTGGCGCTGGAGATCGGCAATGGCGAGGCGCCCAGCGGCGGCTGGCGCGAGCAGCTGGGGCGCTTCGCCGGCGAGCTGCGCTCCCTGGTCACGGTACGCCAGCATGACGAGGCCCTGGAGGCGCTGATCGCCCCCGACCAGGAGGCCTACCTGCGCCAGAACGTGCGGCTGCTGATCGAACAGGCCCAGTTGGCCCTGCTCAAGGAGGAGGCGACCCTCTATCGGGCCAGCCTCGACGAGGCCATCGCCCTGGTGGAGGACTACTACGCTACCGACCGCGAGGCGGTGCAGGCCTCCCTGACGCGCCTGGCGGAGCTTCGCGAGCAGGCGGTGCGCCCCGAACTGCCCGATATCAGCGCTTCCCAGCAGGCCCTGAACCGTTTTATCGACAGCCGCTTCGGCGGTGCCGAGGAGGCGGATGAGTCATGAGAAAGCTGATCCTGCTTGTCGTCGTCGGCCTGGCCGTCGGCGCCCTCTTCGGCCAGTTGATGCAGTCCTTCCCGGGCTACTGGCTGATCCGCGTCGGCGACACCTCGGTACAGACCTCCTTCTGGTTCGGCCTGGTGCTGCTGCTGGTGGGGTTCCTGGTGCTGCACTTCGCGCTGCG
Source organism: Halomonas sp. NCCP-2165 (assembly GCF_023708045.1). Taxonomy (NCBI): domain Bacteria; kingdom Pseudomonadati; phylum Pseudomonadota; class Gammaproteobacteria; order Oceanospirillales; family Halomonadaceae; genus Halomonas; species Halomonas sp. NCCP-2165. The sequence continues at coordinate 59,172 of NZ_BRCY01000015.1, read as the reverse complement.
GGTCCTGGCGCGGCTGCGGCGCCCGGTCAGCCGCCTCAAGCTGTGGAATAGTCGCTCCCGCAATCGCACCGCCATGAAGCGCACCGTGCGTGGCCTGGTGGCCCTGGCCGAGGGGCGCTGGAAGCGGGCCGAGAAGTCGCTGGTCAAGGCCGCCGATGACTCCAGTACGCCCCTGGTCAACTACCTCTCCGCGGCCCTGGCGGCCCACTATCAGGGGCGCTACGAGCAGGCCGACACCCTGCTCAAGCGGGCGCACCTGAGCACCGAGGGGGCCGATACCGCCGTGGGCATGATGCAGGCCCAGCTGATGCTGGACCGCCAGCAGTACGAGGAGGCCCTGGCCACCCTGACTCGCCTCGACAAGCAGCTGCCGGACCACCCGCAGGTGCTCAAGCAGCTCAAGCAGGCCTACCTCAGCGTCAGCGACTGGGACGGCCTGCGCCGCCTGATGCCGCGCCTGTCGGCCCAGCAGCTGATCGCCGAGGAGGAGCGCCACGAGCTGGAGAAGCGCGCCTACCGCGAGCTGCTGAGCCAGGCCGCGCGTCACCCCGAGGACGTGGAGCGGGTGCGCAACCTCTGGGCGGATATGCCCGACGGCCTGCGTGGCGATGTGGAGCTGGTGGTGCTCTATGCCGAGGCCCTGGTGCGCGGCAAGCAGGAGGGCATCGCCGAGCGCCTGCTGCGCCACTCCCTCAAGGTGTGCTGGGACCCGCGCCTGGTGTTGCGCTACGGCCTGCTCAGCGTCGATCCGGCCCGCCAACTGGTGTATGCCGAGAAGTGGCTGCAGGAGCGTCCCAATGATCCGGACCTGCTGCTGACCCTAGGGCGGTTGTCGCTGCGCAATGCCTACTGGGGCAAGGCCCAGGAGTATTTCGAGGCCAGCCAGCGTCAGCGCCCCAGCGGCGTGGTCTGCGCCGAGCTGGCCCGGCTCTATGCCAACCTGGGCGAGCACAACAAGAGTCAACTGTACTACCGTCAGAGCGTCGAGCTGCTCGACAAGTCGCTGCCGGCGCTGCCCCAGCCCAGCGACCGGGACGACTGACGATTATTCATCCATTCGCTTTGCTCTCCTGGGCGCCTGCGGGCGCCCTTTTTTCTGCGCGCTCTCCGCCCGGAGCGGCGGCGGCGGGACGCACTATGCGGATGGCAAATAGGCCCTATCAGGATGATGACTTGTCCGTCCGGTCAACACTGGCTAGGCTGACCATGTTGACCGAATGGTCAATCCCTCTGCCATCCCAAGAACAAAGAGGCCATGACAATGACTCAGAGCTCCACCGTCCGTGACGAGGCGGCCAACGAGGGAGCGCCGACGGCCACCGCCTCGGCCCCCTGGCTGGATACCTACTTCGGCGTGACTCGGCGTGGCTCCAGCCTGCGCACCGAGATCCTCGCCGGCATCGCCACCTTCCTGGCGTCCATGTATATCATCGTGGTCAACCCGGCGATCCTCTCCGATGCCGGCATTCCCTTCTCGGCGGCCCTGACCGCCACCGTGCTGATCAGCTTCCTGAGCAGCCTGGCGATGGGCCTCTATGCCCGCAATCCCATCCTGGTAGCCCCGGGCATGGGCATGAACGCGCTGTTCACCTATACCCTGGTGCTGGGGGCGGGCCTCTCCTGGGAGGTGGCCCTGGGTTGTGTCTTCTGGTCCGGGGTGCTGTTCGCCCTGCTGGCGGTATTCAATGTGCGCAAGGCGATCATCGAGGCGATTCCCGCCTCGCTGCGCTATGCCATCACCTGCGGCATCGGCCTCTTCATCACCTTTATCGGCTTCAAGAACGCCGGCTTTATCGTCGCCAATCCGGCGACCCTGGTCTCCCTGGGCAGCATGGACCCCATGCTGATCACCTTCTTCCTGGGGCTGATGGCCACCGCCATCCTGGTGATCCTGCGCGCCGGGGGCGCCCTGATCCTGGGTATCGCCATCACCACCCTGATGTCCCTGCCCATGGGGCGGCTGTGGGGCGAAGAAGTGATCGTCGAGTGGGCCGGCCTGGCCGCCTGGCCGGACTTCGGCGCGGTAATGCAGGTGGATATCATCGGCGCCCTCGAGGTGGCCTACCTGCCCTTTATCTTCGTGATGCTGTTCACCAACTTCTTCGATGCGCTCTCCTGCTTCATGGCGCTGTCGGAGTCCGCCAACCTCAAGGACAAGGATGGCAATCCGCGCAACCTCAAGCGCTCCATGACGGTGGATGCCTTCGCCTCGATGATCGCCGCGCCGCTGGGCACCAGCGCCGCCCAGACCTTTATCGAGTCCGGCGCCGGCGTCGCCCAGGGCGGTCGCACCGGGCTGGTGGCGGTGACCATCGCCCTGCTGTTCCTGCCCTTCCTGTTCCTGTCGCCGCTGCTCTCCCTGGTGCCGAGCATCGCCACCGCGCCGGCCCTGGTACTGGTGGGGCTGTTCATGCTGGCGCCGATCACCAAGATCGACTGGACCCGTTACGATCAGGCCTTCCCCGCCTTCCTGGCGATCATCCTGATGCCGTTGACCTACTCGATCACCCTAGGGATAGCCTTTGGCTTCCTCAGCTTCGTGCTGATTAAGCTGGCCACCGGTCGCCTGGAGGAGATCAAGCCGGCCATGTGGGTCTCGGCGGCGCTTAGCGTGCTGATGCTGGTGACTACCCACTAACGACGCCTGGGCATCCGTAAACGCACGGGGGCGGCTCCCAAGAGCCGCCCCCGTGCGTTTCAAGTGGCGTGATTCGCCGCGCTAGTCATGCTCCGTGGAGTTGGGCTTGGCGCGAGGGTCCTCCTCGCACTGCGAGTCAGGGCCGTCAGAGGCCTGGTCGGTGGGACGACCGTCGCTATCGAAGGGCTGCTTCATCAGCCGCAGGTTGGCCGGCGGGGCCTCGCCTTCCTTGCCCACCCCGAAATAGAGGGTGGTGTGCGGGAAGGGGATCTCGATGCCCTTGGCATCGAAGTGCAGTTTGACCAGGCGGTTATAGGCGCGACCCACGGCCCACTGCATGCCCGGCACCGCCTTGATGCGCACGCGAATATTCACCGAGCTGTCGGCCAGGGCAATAACGCCGGCGACCTCCAGCGGGGCGAGGATATTCATGCGGTGTTCCTCGCTGGCGGCCAGCTCGTCGAAGGCCTCCTGCAGGGCGATGATCGCCTCGTCGATGCTTTCCCGGTAGGCGATGCCGTACTCGCCGACGTGATAACCGAACTCGCGCATATAGTTCGACACGGTATCCACGCTGGAGAAGGGAATCAGGTGGTAGGTGCCGTTGAGGTCGCGGATGCCCACCGAGCGAATGCTCAGGCGCTCGGCGGTGCCGGTGATGCCGCCTACCGTGACCACGTCGCCGGTGTTCATGGCGTTTTCCACCTGGATAAAGATACCGGTGATGATGTCCTGTACCAGCTTCTGGGCACCGAAGCCGATGGCCAGGCCGAGCACCCCCGCACCGGCGATCAGCGGGCCGATATTGATGCCGATCTCGGCCAGGACGATCATCAGGGTGAGAGTGAGCATGGCGATAGCCAGGGCATTGCGGAACAGGGTCAGCAGGGTCTTGGCGCGGGCCGAGGGCTCGCCGCTGCCGGTCTCCGGGTTGAGGCGGTGCTCGATCAGGCTGGCCAGGGTCAACCAGAGGCCGGCGGCCACCACCAGGATCAAGGCCACGCTGAACAGCCGCCCCACCAGGGCGCTCCCCGCCTCGGAGGCGTACCAGGCGGCCAGATCGAAGGCGCCCCAGGCATTCAGAATCAGCAGCACGACCGCCACCAGGATCACCCCCCGGATCACCCGTAGGGCATTGGGCACATAGGCATTGAGGCGGGTTTCCAGCAGCGGCAGCTTGTGGCGCAGCTCCTCCGAGAGGCTGATATGGCGACCGATGGTCTGAGTCAACAGGCTGGAGAGCAGCATGCCCAGGCCGACGATGACCAGGGTCTTGAGGGTGGCGATCAGCACGAAGGGCAGGGCATCCTCGGGGCGCAGCAGGGTCAGCGTCAGTACCACCAGGAAGTAGAGGATGGCGACGATATGCCAGGTGCGGGCGAAGAGGTTCAGGGAGATCCGCGTGGCGGTGAAGTTGGACTCCTTTGCCGCCGACTCGATGCCCTGGCGCAGCTTGAGGCGGTTCTTGAGCACCACCGTCACCGCATAGATAAAGGCTCCCAGCATGATCAGGGTGCCGACGGCCTGCCCCAGGGCCGGGGCCAGATAGACATTGATCAGGGGCACGACGACCAGCAGGCCGTAGCCGGCCAGGCCGATCAACCGGGCGATCCAGCGGTTCCAGTAGGAGGCCTCGGCGGCGGAAATGGGCACCAGGCGCAGCCCTTCGTAACGGGAGGCAAAGAGCGTGCGCAGGGCCGCCTTGATCAGCTCGATCACCAGGAAGGCGTTGAGGAACAGCGAGGCCCGGGTGGAGAGCTCACCGGGCTCGCCGACCAGGAAGGTGGCGATCAGGTTGCCGCCCAGGTAGGCCAGCGCTACCACCAGCACGTCGAGGGTCGCGGCGATGGCCACGGCGACCAGTAGGCGCACTACCGGGGGCGGCCCGCCGTCCGCCAGGGACCACTGGCTGAGGCGGGTAAAGGCACTCCGGGCCAGCCGACGGAAGGCGAAGAACAGCACCAGGGTGGCGAGGATCACCAGCACCAGATTGAGGCTGGCCGCGAGTACCGCCGGCATATCGATGGGCGTCTCGGCCTGGCCGGTGACCAGGTCGTCCAGGGTGTCGGCGACCTGGCCGAACTGGCTACCCAGATCGCCGGCGATCCGGCTGGTGCTCTCCGCAAGGCGCCGAGCCAGGGTCGGCTCGGCGGCCGTGGAGGGTGCCTCGGCGGCGACCGCCTCGGGGTTTCCTTCTTCGGCCAACTGGCGTAGCCGGGTGATCAGTTCGCCGCGGCTCTGCTCGTTTTCCAGCAGGTCGGCCAGGGTGGCGTAGGGCGTCGTGGGCTCTTGTTGGGCCAGGGCCGGCAGGCCGAGGGTCATCAGCGCGACCAACAGCCAGGCCAGCAGGCCAATTCGGCATGGGTTCGGCACGCTTGCCTCCATTGATAAGCGCGAATGGGTACGATAGGGCTCGTCGGGACGAGCGTTCGATCATCTTGGCGTGCCATGTCGCAAGGCACAAGCCGGTCGCGGTCGGATGACGTTCTCGGAGTGGCTATACTCGATGGCAATGTCGACCCTTTGGCAAGCGAGCGGTACCCTTCGCCACCCCTTCGCGGGTGGCGCTTTCTATGCAGGCGCGGGTAGCATTGGCTCCACCGCGAGAACGGGAGATCGGGCATGGGAGCCGGGCCAAGCTTGCTGCTGGTGATGCTGGGGGGTGTCCTGGGGGGAATGGGGCGTGTCTGGCTCGGCCAGTGGGTTGGGCGTCATGCGCCCAGCGAGTTCCCCTGGGGAACCCTGGCGGTCAATCTCCTCGGGGCCCTGGCTCTGGGCGGCATCGCGGCGCATGGCAGCGCGGGCGGTGCGCTCTGGCTGCTGCTGGCCGTCGGCCTGCTGGGCAGTTTCACCACCGTCTCCTCCTTCGCCTACCAGACCCTGACTCTGCTGCGTGGCCCTCGCCCCGGCCTGGGCTGGCTCAACCTGGTGATGACCCTGGCGCTGGGGCTCGCCGCCCTGATAGTGGGTCATGCCCTGGGCGCCGGCCTGTTCGCCCCGGGGGCGGCATGACCCAGGGGCGGCTGGTGGTGGCGGCGGGGTTGGGCAGCGGCCTGGGGGCGCTGCTGCGCTATGGACTCGCCGTGCTGCCATGGGGCTCGGCCTTCCCCTGGGCGACCCTGTTGGCCAACGGCCTCGGCGCCCTGGCCATGGGGCTGATCGCCACCCTGGTGTGGGTGCCGGGGCGCTGGCGGCTCTCGCCCATGGCCCAGCACTTCTGGCTGGCCGGCGTCTGCGGCGGCTTTACCACCTTCTCGCTATTTAGCCTGGAAGTGGTCGAGCTCTGGCAAGGGGGCGCCACCGGCCTGGCCGCGAGCTATCTGGGCGGCTCGGTGGGGCTCTGGCTGATCGGCGCCTGGGTGGGCACCCTCCTCGGCGAGCGGCTCAAGGCGCGCTGGAGCCTGCCGAACGACTAGGGCGTCAGAAACGACAAGGGCCTCCGCGAAGGAGGCCCTGTCTTCAAGTGGTGGAGGCGGCGGGGATCGAACCCGCGTCCGCCGGCACTCGCCTATCAGCTCTACATGCTTAGTTTCGTCTTTTGATTTAACACGGCTGGCTCCGACGAGCAGGATCCAGACGCGCGATTCTTCGAGAGTTTAACGACCGGCGTGAAGACGCCACCGGACGCGATCCCATCAGTCTTGGCTCGTATCCCCTCGGCGATGAATGGGCACATCGCGTTGGGGCCGGACAAGAAGCTAACAGCGTTTAAGCTGCCAGCGCGCCCTGAGCGTAGTTTTCGTCGTTTGCGACTATTTAATTGTGATGTTGGATTTACGAGATACATCACGCTCTCGGCATGCACCTCAAGGGTTGTCACCGGCGTCGAAGCCATGTCGCCCCCGTAACTGGGCATTCTATCAGCTTGCCCGAGGTTATGACAGCCTAGGCCTTGGCATGTTCCCGCATGATGCGACCCTTTTGACGATTCCAGTCGCGATCTTTCTCGGTGGCCCGCTTGTCATGCAGCTTCTTGCCGGTCACCAGGGCCAGTTCGCACTTCACCCGGCTACCCTTCCAGTAGAGCTTGAGGGGGACGCAGGTGTGGCCCTTGTCCTGGGTGCGCGAGAAGATCTTGGCGATCTCCTTCTTGTGCAGCAGCAGCTTGCGGGTACGCGTGGGATCGGCGATCTCGTGGGTGCTGGCGGTGTTCAGCGGGGTGATATGACAGCCCATCAGCCAGGCCTCGCCGCGCCGCACCAGGATATAGGTGTCGGTGAGCTGGGCCTTGCCGGCACGCAGGCTCTTGACCTCCCAGCCGGCCAGCGCCAGGCCGGCCTCGAAGGTCTCGTCAATATGGTATTCGAAGCGCGCCTTCTTGTTCTGGGCGATGACATTGCTGCCGGGGCCCTTGCCCTTGCCTTTCTTGGCCATGGAACCTCGTGTCGTGATCTAGCGTTGGCTGGCCCCTCCGACAGGGAGGGAAGCGTGATACCATTCGAGCAAAACAACCGCTCATGATACGCCCAGGGCCCTGTAAAGTCAGCGGAGAGGTAGATGCCTACGGTCAATCGGTCCGCCCTAGTGCGGCACTCCCCCCAGGCCATGTTCGATCTGGTCAATGATTTCGAAAGCTACCCGGAGTTCCTGCCGGGCTGTCGCTATGCCCGGCTGCTGGAGCAGGACGAGGCCCATCTGGTGGGGGAGCTGACCCTGGCCAAGGCGGGCATCGAGCAGAGCTTCACCACCCGCAACGACCTGCATGCTCCGGAGCGCATCGAGCTCTCGCTGGTGCGTGGCCCCTTTCGCCGCCTGCAGGGGCGCTGGCTGTTCACGCCGATGGGCGAGAATGCCTGCAAGGTGAGCCTGGAACTGGAGTTCGAGTTCGCCAGCCGGCTGCTGGGCATGGCCTTCGGCCGACTCTTCCAGCAGGTGGCCGGCCAACTGGTGGACTCCTTCACGCGTCGCGCCGACGACCTCTATGGCCGCTACTGAATCGCTGAGCATCGAGGTGGCGTTCGCGCTGCCGGAGAAGCAGCGCATCGTCGCCCTGGACGTGGCGCCGGGCACCACGCCCCGCCAGGCTGTGCGGCTATCGCGCATCCATGAGCAGTTTCCCGAGCTGCCCGCCGAGACCTTCGAGGCGGCGCCCCTGGGCATCTTCGGCAAGGCGCTGCGCGACCCCGAAGCCCATGCCCTGCGGGAGGGCGATCGGGTCGAGATCTACCGCCCCCTGCAGATCGACCCCAAGGCGGCGCGGCGGCAACGGGCCGCCGGAGGCTGAGGTGGCCGAGGAGTCACTCCCCGGTGGGCAGCTCGATATCTCCGGAGAGGTCGCCCTGGGTCGCCACGTCCGCCAGGCGGTCGTTGACGAAGGTCAGGGTGACCCGGCGCTGTTCCACGCCGCCATAGGCCTTGTCGAGGCGGAACACATAGTCCCACTGGTCGGCATCGAAGGGGGCCTCCAGTAGCGGACTGCCCATCAGCTGGCGCACCTGACTGCGGCTCATGCCGGGTTGCAGCCGTTCCACGGTGCTCTGCTCCACCAGGTTGCCCTGGGGCAGGTCACGCTTGTAGACGCCGAAATAGCTGCAGCCGCTGACCAGGGTCAGGGCGACGGAAAGGGTGACTGTTTTAATCAGCTTTTGCATTTGCGCCTGTTCTTCACTATCGTTGATTTGGTCGATCATACCCGACCCTACACCTTACTGCGAAGAGCAACCATGGCCGACCAGAACCATGAATTGCGCAAGGCCGGGCTCAAGGTGACCCTGCCGCGCGTCAAGATCCTGCAGATCCTCGAGAGCACCAGTGACCGTCACCTGAGTGCCGAGGACGTTTATAAAGCCCTGTTGGACGCCGGTGAGGATGTTGGCCTGGCCACCGTCTACCGGGTGCTGACCCAGTTCGAGTCCGCCGGCCTGGTAATGCGTCACAACTTCGATGGCGGTCACGCCGTCTTCGAGCTTTCCCATGACGAGCACCATGACCATATGGTGTGTCTGGAAAGCGGTGAGATCATCGAGTTCTTCGATGAGACCATCGAGCGTCGTCAGCAGGAGATCGCCGAGGAGCACGGCTTCGAACTCGTCGATCACGCCCTGGTGCTCTATGTGCGCCCCAAGGGCTCCAAGGCGACCCGCCAGGAAGGCATTCAGAAGAAGTAGGCGGCATTCTGCTTCGTTAGATCCCTCGGCCCCGATCCTTGATCGGGGCCGAGTGCGTTTGGGCTGGGGCGTGGCGGAGTGGCCTTAATGGTGCGGGCGCTGGCTGGCGTCGAGCATCTCTCGGGCATGGGCCAGGGTCTGGTCCGAGAGATTCACCCCGCCCAGCATCCGCGCCAGTTCGCGTACCCGGCCGGCGCCGTCCAGCAGCGCCATGCGGGTCAGGGTGGTGTCACGCTTGGCCTGCTTCTCGATATGCAGGTGCTGGTGGGCCTGGGCGGCCACCTGGGGCAGGTGGGTCACCGTCAGTACCTGGCCCGCGGCGCCCAGGCGCTTGAGCAGCTGGCCGACGATCTCCGCGGTGGCGCCGGAGATGCCCACATCGACCTCGTCGAAGACCAGGCTGGGAATGGTGGAGTGGCTGGCCGCCACCACCTGGATGGCCAGGCTGATCCGCGACAGTTCGCCGCCGGAGGCCACCTTGGCCAGGGGGCGGGGCGGTTGTCCCGGGTTGGCGGCGATCAGGAAGGCAACGCGGTCCAGGCCCTCGGCGGCGGGGGCCTCCCGCTCGCCGACTCGCACCTCGAAGCGGGCCTTGCCCATGGCCAGGAAGGTCAGCTGCTGCTGCACCGCCTTGGCCAGCCGGCCGGCGGCCTCGCGACGTGCCTTCGACAGGGCCTTGGCCTGTTGGCGCCACCGTTCGCCCAGGGTCTCCACCTCGGCGGCGAGCTGCTCCAGGTCCCCTACGCCGCCCTCCAGGCCGGCCAGTTCCGTCGCCAGGCGCTGGTGCAGCTCGGTCAGTTCCTCGGGCAGGCAGTGATGCTTGCGGGCGATGCGGTGCACTTCGCCCAGGCGGCCATCGACCCAGGCCAGACGCTCCGGGTCCAGCTCGGTGGTATCGGCGAAGCGCTGCAGTTCGCGGCTCGCCTCGCCGACCTGGATCTGCGCCTCCTCGAGCAGGCCCAGGGCCTCGGCCAGGGCGCCGCGATCGCTGCCCGGCAGCACGCTCAGGCGGCTGGCCGCCTGGTGCAGCAGGGCCAGGGCACCGCCTTCGTCGTCGTCGCAGCACTGGGCGGCAAACTGCGCCTCACGCAGGCTCTCCTCGGCATGAGCCAGGGTCTCCTGTTCCTGTTCCAGGGTCTCCAGCTCGCCGTCGGCCAGGGCCAGGGCGTCGAGCTCATCCACCTGGTAGCGCAGCAACTGGCGCCGGGCGGCCAGTTCCTCGCCGCTCTCGGCCAGGCGCTTGAGGCGTCGGCGACTGGCCTGCCACTGGCGGAAGGTCTCGGCCAGCTCGGCGGCGGCACCGGCCTGGCCGGCGAAGTCATCGAGCAGGCTGAGGTGGGTCTCCTCGCGCAGCAGCGCCTGGTGGGCGTGCTGGCCATGCACCTGGATCAGGCGCTCGCCGAGGCCGCGCAGGTCGGCCACGGTGGCGGGCTGGCCGTTGATCCATGCCTTGGAGCGACCATTGGTGGTGACTACCCGGCGCAGCAGGCAGTCGTCGGCGGGCAGGTCCCGGGCCTCGAGCCAGGCGCGCGCCTCGGGCAGGGTGGCGATCTCGAAACGGGCGCTGAGGTCGGCGCGTTCGGCGCCGTGGCGCACGCTGCCGGCATCGGCGCGCTCGCCCAAGCACAGCCCCAGGGCGCCCAACAGGATCGACTTGCCGGCGCCGGTCTCCCCGGTAATGGCGGTCATGCCGCCACCCAGGTCCAGTTCCAGGTCGTCGACGATGGCGTAATCGTGGATCGCAAGCTGCACCAGCATGGCCTATTCCTCCCTGGGTCGTGCGGCGGGACCGGCGAGTCAGTCTGTTCTTTTATACAGTGTTTTATACAGTAGCCCAAGGGTGACGACAATGCTCCCGCGATTCCTCCCTTGAGATCGCCGCCGGCATCCCCATATCAGGGAGCAACTCAAGCTCAACCCCAAGCGTGGTGGCTCCGCGCCGCCGCCGACGTCAGGAGATACCCATGGCCAAAGATCCGCAGACCCCACTGGACGAGGAGCTGATGCGCCAGGAACGGGAGGCCGAAGCGCAGCCCGTGGAGGGCGAGGTGGAGTCCGCCGCCGAGGCGGTCGAGCAAGCCGAGAGCCAGGGCGAGCCCAGCGACAACCCCGAGGCCGAGGTGCTGGCGGCCCGGGTCGAGGAGCTGGAGCAGGGCCTGGCCGAGGCCAAGGACCAAGCCCTGCGTGCCGCCGCCGAGGCCCAGAACGTGCGCCGCCGCGCCGAGCAGGAGGCGGAGAAGGCGCGCAAGTTCGCCCTGGAGAAGTTCGTCAAGGAGCTGCTGCCGGTGGTGGACAGCCTGGAGAAGGCCCTGGAAGCCATGGACGGAGAGGCCAGCGAGGCGCACCGCGAAGGGGTGGCCATGACCCTGAAGATGCAGCGCGATGTGCTGACCAAGTTCGGCGTCGAGATGGTGGAGCCCGCCGGCGAGCCCTTCGATCCGCAGGTGCACGAGGCCATGGCCATGGTGCCCAACCCCGAGTTGGAGCCCAACACCGTCATGGACGTGATGCAGAAGGGCTACCTGCTCAACGGTCGCCTGGTGCGCCCGGCCATGGTGGTGGTCAGCCAGTCCGTCGGTTGAGCCGCAAGAGGGGGGCTTGAAAAGCCACAAGGCCTCCCCCACATACAGCACAACGCCGCGGCGAAGGCCGCAACGCACGAATTCAAGATCACGACTTTTCGAGGATTTCCTATGGGACGCATCATCGGTATTGACCTGGGGACCACCAACTCTTGTGTGGCCGTGCTCGACGGCGACAGCGCCAAAGTCATCGAGAACGCCGAAGGTGGCCGCACCACGCCGTCCATCATCGCCTACACCGATGATGGCGAGACCCTGGTGGGTCAGGCGGCCAAACGTCAGGCGGTCACCAACCCGCAGAACACCCTCTATGCCATCAAGCGCCTGATCGGTCGCCGCTTCAAGGACGACGTCGTTCAGAAGGACATCAAGATGGTGCCCTACGCCATCACCGAGGCCGACAACGGCGACGCCTGGGTCGAGGTGAAGGGCAAGAAGCTGGCGCCGCCGCAGGTCAGCGCCGAAGTGCTGAAGAAGATGAAGAAGACCGCGGAAGACTACCTGGGTGAGGAAGTCACCGAGGCGGTCATCACCGTGCCGGCCTACTTCAACGACAGCCAGCGTCAGGCCACCAAGGATGCCGGCCGCATCGCCGGCCTCGAGGTCAAGCGCATCATCAACGAGCCGACCGCGGCGGCCCTGGCCTACGGCATGGACAAGTCCCGCGGCGACAAGACCATCGCGGTCTATGACCTGGGTGGCGGTACCTTCGATATCTCCATCATCGAAGTGGCCGACGTCGACGGCGAGACCCAGTTCGAGGTGCTGGCCACCAACGGCGACACCTTCCTGGGTGGCGAAGACTTCGACATGCACCTGATCAACTACCTGGTCGATCAGTTCAAGGCCGACAGCGGCATCGACCTGTCCGGCGACAACCTGGCCATGCAGCGCCTCAAGGAAGCCGCCGAGAAGGCCAAGATCGAGCTCTCCAGCGCCCAGCAGACCGACGTCAACCTGCCCTACATCACCGCCGACAACACCGGTCCCAAGCACCTCAACGTCAAGGTGACTCGGGCCAAGCTGGAGTCGCTGGTCGAGGAGCTGGTCAAGCGCTCTCTGGAGCCCTGCAAGGTCGCCCTGAAGGACGCGGGCATCTCCGCCTCCGAGGTCGACGACGTCATCCTGGTCGGCGGCCAGACCCGCATGCCGCTGGTGCAGAAGAGCGTGGCCGACTTCTTCGGCAAGGACGCCCGCAAGGACGTCAACCCGGACGAAGCCGTGGCCGTGGGCGCGGCGATCCAGGGCGGCGTGCTGGGCGGTGACGTCAAGGACGTGCTGCTGCTCGACGTGACTCCGCTGACCCTGGGGATCGAGACCCTGGGTGGCGTGATGACGCCGCTGATCGAGAAGAACACCACCATCCCGACCAAGAAGACCCAGACCTTCTCCACCGCGGATGACAACCAGACCGCCGTGACCATCCACGTGCTGCAGGGCGAGCGCAAGCAGGCGGGCGGCAACAAGTCCCTGGGTCGCTTCGACCTGGCCGACATCCCGCCGGCGCCGCGCGGCGTGCCGCAGATCGAGGTCGCCTTCGACCTGGACGCCAACGGCATCCTGCACGTCTCCGCCAAGGACAAGGCCACCGGCAAGGAGCAGTCGATCGTCATCAAGGCTTCCAGTGGCCTCTCCGATGACGAGATCGAACAGATGGTCCGCGACGCCGAGGCGCATGCCGACGAGGACAAGAAGTTCGAGGAGCTGGTGGCCCTGCGCAACCAGGCCGACGGCATGATCCACGCCTCCAAGAAGACCCTGGAAGAGGCCGGCGACAAGGCCAGCGACGAGGAGAAGCAGGCCATCGAGAGCGCCATCGGCGAGCTCGAGGAGGCGCTGAAGGGCGACGACAAGGACGAGATCCAGGCCAAGCTGGACAAGCTCACCGAGGCCTCCGGCCAGGTCGCCCAGAAGATGTACGCCGAGCAGGCCGAGGCCGCCCAGCAGGCCGGTGGCGAGGCGCAGGACGCCGGTGCCAAGCAGGACGATGACGTGGTCGACGCCGAGTACGAAGAAGTCAACGACGACCAGAAAAAGCAGTAAACCACGACATCGGCATCAAGGATGACACCAGCGCGGGGGCCTGACTCCCGCGTTGGTGTTTCCGCGGTGCCGCGACGGAGGCGGACAGACCGATGTCCAAACGCGATTATTATGAGGTGCTGGGCGTAGAGCGCGGTGCCGACCAGAAAGAGATCAAGAAGGCCTACCGACGCCTGGCCCAGAAGTATCATCCCGACCGCAACCCGGACGACGATACCTCGGCGGAGAAGTTTCGCGAGGTCTCCGAGGCCTACGAGGTGCTGGCCGACGGCGAGAAGCGCGCCGCCTATGATCAGTTCGGTCATGCCGGCGTCGACGGCCAGGCCGGCGGCTTCGGCGGCGGTGGCTTCGGTGGCGCCGGGGCCGGCGGCTTCAGCGATATCTTCGGCGATGTGTTCGGCGATATCTTCGGTGGCGGCGGTGGTGGTCGGCGTAATCCCAACGCCCCCCAGCGCGGCAGCGACCTGCGCTACAACCTGGAGCTCGACCTGGAAGATGCCGTCACCGGCACCAGCGTCGATATCCGCGTGCCGCGGCATGTGGAGTGCGAGCGCTGTGACGGCGAGGGCGCCGAGCCCGGCTCCACCAAGGAGACCTGCCCCACCTGTAGCGGTCATGGCCAGGTGCGCATGCAGCAGGGCTTCTTCGCCGTGCAGCAGACCTGCCCGACCTGTCACGGCAGCGGTCAGCACATCAAGGTGCCCTGCCACAAGTGTCACGGCGAGGGCCGGGTGCGCGAGACCCGCACCCTGTCGGTGAAGATTCCCGCGGGGGTCGATACCGGCGACCGCATTCGCCTGAATGGCGAGGGTGAAACCGGCATCAACGGTGGCCCCCCCGGGGACCTCTACGTCCAGGTGGCCATCAAGCCGCACCCGATCTTCCAGCGTGACGGCCGCCACCTGCAGTGCGAGGTGCCGATCAACTTCGTCGACGCGGCGCTGGGCGGCGAACTGGAGGTGCCGACCCTGGACGGCCGGGTCAAGCTGAAGATTCCCGCCGAGACCCAGACCGGCAAGCTGTTCCGCCTCAAGGGCAAGGGCGTCAAGCCGGTGCGCGGCGGCCCCGCCGGCGACCTGCTGTGCCGAGTGGTACTGGAGACCCCGATCAGCCTCTCCGAGGAGCAGAAGGAGCTGCTGCGCAAGTTCCAGGAGAGCCTCGGCGAATCCAATAGCCACTCGCCGCGCAAGAAGAGCTTCTTCGACGGCGTGAAGAAGTTCTTCGAGGATATGAAGCCCTAAGCGGCCTCCTCCCTCGACGTGCCTACCAGGCCCCGGTATCCCCAGATACCGGGGCCTGGCCGTTTCGGGGCGTCAACTCAGCAAGCGTTCCAGGCGCCAGGCCAGCGCCTCGCGGCAGGGCTGGCGGTCGGGATCCCTGGGCAGCACCAGCGGGTGGTCGTCCAGCTCGCAGAGCCAGCGATTATCGCTATTCAGCGTGTCGATACCGGGGCTGACGTGCCAGCGATGGTCCGGTCCCGGGGCGATCAACTGGTTGTCCATGGCCCAGTGCAGGTTGGGCGTCAGGGCGATGCCGTTGGTCGGTCGATCGTCCTGGCTCTCGGCGAAGGGGATCAGGTGGGCGGCCTCCACTAGGTAGCGATAGTCCGGTGTGATATAGCGCAGGCGGCTTGCTGCGCAGCGGTAGTCGTAGGCCTCCAGCACCAAGGAGCGAAAGGCGGCGGAGCGGGCATAGGTCTGGCTTGGTTCTTTCACACTGCCTTTCAGTCGCTCGGGATGCCGCTCATAGTTGCCGCTTTCCAGTGCCGTGGTCAGGTAGGTGTGCAGTGCCTGGTAGGCTTTCGGGGCGGCGGAGAAGTAACGAGATACCAGCAGGGCGCACGCCTCTCGCGAGACAGGTTCACTCCGGAGGGCCTCGAAGAGGGTGGCGTCCAGTCGGGCACTGGTAAAGCGCTCCCGAAGCTTCCTGAGGGACTTGGGCTGGCCGAGTTGTGGCTCCACGGCGCTCAGGCTGTCCGTGAACTCCGGCGACCAGAGGGGGCCCGATGGGCCCTGGTCATTTCTCAGATGCCAGAGGGGAAGCTGGGGGTTGGCGGACGACCTGTTCCCGGTGGCTGCTTCATAAAGGTCGTGATAGCGGGCGATCAGCCGGTCATCGATGGTGACCCGGGGAGAGGCGATATGCCCCGCCTGGATTTCGCAGATGATCGCCAGCAAGAGGCAGGGCTTGTTGGGGGCCGGCACTCCCTTGCTATGCCCGACCCTGAGCCTGCCCAGGCACTCCAAGGATGCATTCACGTCGTCTTCCTTTATCGCCTTTTGTGAATTCAAGCCCAGCCTAGCATGGCGGCTCCTGAGTGGCTCCGCAGAGACAAAAAAGCCCCCTCTGGAGAGGGGGCGGAAAGCGCAGCAGGTTGTGCCGGGTGGCGTGGCGGGGCTAGAAGAGCAGCTCCGGCAGCCACAGGGCGATGCTCGGGAAGATGATGATCAGCGCCAGGCCGAGGATCTGCAGGCCCACGAAGGGCAGGGCCGAGCGATAGATATCGGTGATGGTGATCGACTTGGGCGCCACCGAGCGCATGTAGAAGAGGTTGTAGCCGAAGGGTGGCGTTAGGTAGGCGGACTGCATGCTGAGGATAAACAGCACCGCGAACCAGGTGGTGTCGAAGCCCAGTTCCCGCACGATGGGCACATAGAGGGGGATGGTGATAAAGAGGATGGCGAAGTCATCCAGGAACATCCCCAGCACGAAGAAGCTCAGCACCATGACGATGATCACCGTATAGGGCGACAGGGCGAAGTCCTCGATGATCTCGCTGAGGATCATCCCGGCGCCCAGGCCCATGTAGATTCGGCTGAAGAAGACCGCGGCAATCGCGATCCACAGCAGCATGCCGGTGATCTTGGTGGTATTGAGCATCACGTAGCGCAGCAGCCCCCAGTTGAGCTTACCGCGCAGGGCGGCGATCAGCAGGGCGCCACCGGCACCCACGGCGGAGGCCTCGGAGGGGGAGGTGACGCCGCCGATGATGCAGCCCAGCACGGCGAAGACCAGCAGGCCCGGGGCGATCACATGGCGCAGCGACTTGAGCTTCTCCAGGGGCGTGAAGCGCTCTTCCTTCGGCGCCGCCGGGCCCAGTTCCGGGTTGATTCGGCAGCGGATCAGGATATAGGCCATGTAGATGCCCGCCAGCATCAGCCCCGGCATCAGGCCGGCGGTGAACAGCTTGCCCACCGACTCCCGGGCCAGGAAGGCGTAGACGATCATCAGCACGCTGGGCGGAATCAGAAAGCCCAGGGCGCCGCCGGCCATGATGGTGCCAGTGACCAGGCGCTTGTGATAGCCACGCTTGAGCATGGCGGGCAAGGCGATGATGCCCAGGCTGACCGTGGCGGCACCGGAGACGCCGGCCATGGCGGCGATCAGTGCGCAGATCAGCACCGTGCCCACGCCCAGGCCGCCGGGTAGGCTGCCCATCAGCTTATGGATCATCTCGAAGAGATCATCGGTGATCCCCGAGCGCTCCAGCACCAGGCCCATGAAGATAAACAGCGGCAGTGAGACGAGCAGGAAGTTGTCCATCGCGCTGAAGGCCGAGGCCAGCAGCAGATCCAGCCCGCCGGGCCCGAACATCAGGTAGGCGCTGCCCATGCCGGAAATCATCAGCGCCCATGCCAGGGGGGCGCCCATTGCCATCAACACCAGCATGGAGAAGAACATGATGGCGGTAATCGTTAGGGGCTCGAAGCCAGCCATAGGAAAGCCCTTTGCAAGACGGGCCCGAGTGGGGCCGTCGAATGTGTTTCTATCCCTGTCGCGATGCGGGGGTCTCGACGAATCCGGCCTCAGGCCGTCTCGCTGGCCTCATCATCCCTGGGGTCGTCGTAGCGCACCCCGGCCACGCGTAGCGCGGCACGCACCAGCTCGGCCAGGCACTGCAGGATCAGCAGGCCGACGGCCAGCGGAATGGTGGCCTTGATCGGCCAGAGGGGCGGACGCCAGAGGCTGCTGTTGGAGAATTCGCCGATGCTCCAGGAGTGGTAGGCGAAGTCCACCGCCATGCGGAAGAAGACCGTCAGTACCAGGATGCCCAGGGCGAAGACCACCAGATCGCAGAAGGCCTGAGCGCGCAACGGCAGCAATCGATAGACCACGTCGCTACGGACATGACCGTGATGGCGAAGGGTGTAGCTGCCCGCCAGGATGCTCAGCGCACCGAAGAACATGGTCGACAGTTCATGCCCCCAGATGGTGGGGGCATTGAGGATATAACGAGCCACGACTTCGTAGAGCAGTACGCCGATGATGCCCAGCGTCAGCCAGGAAGTGGCCCTTCCGACCCAGTCGGAAAGGCCATCCTGCACCCTCAGATAGCGGGTGACTTTACTCACTCAGGCGTCCTTGCTCGATGGCGTTGTTGATCAGGATATCGATGGCTTGGGCGTGGCGCTCGCCCTTCTCGGCTTCGGCTTCCCAGATCGGCAGGGCGGCCTCGGCGAGGCGGTTGGAGTCTTCCTGCGGCAGCACGGCGAATTCGAACAGCTCGCCCTCGTCGATGATGCGCTGGTTGCCCTCTTCCAGCCACTGGTGCACGTCCAGCAGGTACTGATCGATGGCGTCGGTGAGGATCTGCTGCTGCTCCTCGTCGAGGCGCTCCCA
The DNA here is from genome assembly GCF_023708045.1 of Halomonas sp. NCCP-2165. Classification (NCBI taxonomy): domain Bacteria; kingdom Pseudomonadati; phylum Pseudomonadota; class Gammaproteobacteria; order Oceanospirillales; family Halomonadaceae; genus Halomonas; species Halomonas sp. NCCP-2165. The sequence continues at coordinate 41,182 of NZ_BRCY01000015.1, read as the reverse complement.
GGTGTTGGGGTTGATCAGGGCGTTCTCGGTCCAGCCCGGGTTGAGCAGGTTGAGGTCGGTGTAGTGGCCGGCCACTTCATGCAGCTTGAGCTGCTCGTATTCCACCGGGCCGCCGTAGACGGCGCCGTCGATCACCCCGGTGGAGAGGGCCACGTAGAGCTCCTGGCCGGGCAGGAAGACGGTGGGAATATCGAACGGCTCCAGCACCGCGGCGATGGAGCTGGTGGCGCGGATGCGCATGGATTGCAGGTCTTCCAGGCTGGTCACCGGCTCGCGGGTCACCAGGCCGTAGTCGCTGCCGAAGCCGCGGCCGATCAGCTTGACGCCGCGCTCCTCGTAGGCGGCGGCGACCAGCTCCTCGAGGCCCTGATTCTCGAAGATATCGCGGGCTTCTTCGACGTTGACCCAGGCGCCCGGCAGGCCGCCTTCGATGGTGCCGATGCTCACGGCACCCGGCCAGTAGCTGCCCACGCCATGGGCGATATCGATGGTACCGCGGGACACCGCATCGACGAACTGGTCGCTGTCGACGAGCTCGCCGGCACGGAAGAACTGGATGCGGATGGAGCCGTCGCTGGCCTCATTGACCCGGTCGCGCAGGTCGCGGGCGATATCGTCGACCTCGGTGCCGTAGAAGGTGTGCATGCGCAGGCGCACGGTGTCGGCATGGACGGTGTGGCTGGCGACGATGGAGGCGGCCAGGGAGGTGGCCAGGGCGCCTTTGACGAAAGTGGAGAGCTTCATGGGACCTCGTTGCGATGCAGTTATGGAGTTATAGATTGTCATCGATGGTCGGTGTGGCCCCGACCTGTCAGACTGCACTTTGAGTAAATCACACGGGTGATGAATATTCCATACGCATCCCTTCAACGTTAGGATAATGTCTACATTTTTAAATGTTTGTTGCCTAATTAGCTTTTTGTCAAAATCTTCGCCCTGATTGCGTCGATGCGCCACGCCGCCGAGGCCGCATTGTCTGCCGGCGGGAGGCTGACTAGAGTGAAGGCACCGCGCCGCCCCCTCTCCAACACCTATCCAGCGTAGCCTCGGTGACGCGAAAGGCCACGTCGGGGTGGGAGTCCCGGCGTACTCCGTTTTTCCGGCCGGGAGCGATGTGCCCCGGCCCCTGCCCAGCAAGGAACCGCAGGCATGACTCGCGAGACTCTGGTCCTGGGTGCCGGTATGGTCGGCACCTCCATCGCTTATCACCTGGCCCGGCGCGGCCGCTCGGTGACCCTGGTCGATCGCCGGGCGCCGGGGGAGGAGACCTCCTTCGGCAATGCCGGCATTATCCAGCGGGAGGCGGTCTTCCCCCATGCCTTTCCCCGCGACCTGGGCACCCTGCTGCGGGTGCTGCCCAATCGCAGCATCGACATTCGTTACCGCCTCAAGGGCATGGCCGCCGCCGCCGGGCCGCTCTTCCAGTACTGGCGGCGCTCGGCGCCGGCCAGTTATCGGCAGATCGTCCCGGAATACGCCTCCCTGATCATGCGCTCCACCGAAGAGCATCAGCGCCTGATCGACGCCGCCGGGGCCGAGGCCCTGATCAGTCGCAAGGGCTGGTTCGATGCCTTCCGCAGCCAGAAGCACCTGGAAGCCTTCGCCGGCGAGGCCGAGGAGGCCGCCCGGCGTTTCGGCGTCGGCTATCGCTCCCTGACGCCTGCCGAGCTCAAGGCCCAGGAGCCCGATCTGGCCGCCGAGGCCTTCGTCGGCGCCATCGAGTGGACCAATAGCTGGACGGTGCTCGATCCCGGTGGCCTGGTGCGGGCCTATGCCGGGGCCTTCGAGGCCGCCGGTGGGTGCTTCCAGCGCGGCGAGGTGCGCCAGGTGGTGCGTACTGCCAGCGGCTGGCGCCTGGACCTGGCCGACGGCAGCCTGGAGGCGCAGGAGCTGGTGCTGGCGGCGGGCCCCTGGAGCGGCGACTGGCTTCAACAGCTCGGCTATCGCCTGCCGCTCTTCCCCAAGCGCGGCTATCACATGCACTACGCCGGCGAGGGCGAGGCGCGCCTGAATCACTGGCTGATGGATTTCGATGCCGGCTACCTGCTGGCGCCGATGCGCGCCGGGGTGCGCCTCACCACCGGTGCCGAGTTGACCACCCGGGACGCGCCGGCGCGCCATGAGCAGCTGGCCGCGGCGGAGAAGGTGGCGCGTCGACTCTTCCCCCTGGGGCCCCGCCAGGACGCCGCCCCCTGGGTGGGCAATCGCCCCTGCATGCCGGATATGAAGCCGGTGATCGGTCCGGCTCCCCGTCACAAGGGGCTCTGGTTCGCCTTCGGTCATGGTCACCAGGGCTTTACCCTGGGCCCCGTCACCGGGCGCCTGATGGGTGAGATGATGGATGGTGAGGAGACCGCGGTGCCCATGGCACCGTTCCGGGCCGAGCGTTTCGCCGGGGTCTGAGTGGCGGGGGTGGCGTCCCGGCTGGCCGCGCCTTAGTCTAGAGGCGTTGAGTCCACCGCCAGGAGGCCGCCATGCCCATTTCCCGCGCCGTGATCGCCACCGACTCCGGGGCCCGCTTGATCCATCGCCTGTGCAAGCACTGGGCCCACAAGCTCGAGGTCGAGCAGGAGGAGAACCAGGGGCGAGTCGCCTTCGAGGAGGGGGTCTGCCTGATGCGCGCCGATGATGCGGCCATGACCGTGGCCATCGAGGCCCTGGACGAAGAGGCGCTGGATCGCCTGGAGGGCGTGATCAGCAACCATCTCGACCGCATGGCCGGCAAGGAGCCGCTGGATATCGTTTGGGAGAACTGAGTCGCGCCCACCTGGGCATGCTGCTCTGGGCCCTGCTGGTAGGGCTCTCCTTTCCGGTGGTGGGCTGGCTCGGTGCGCTGCCGCCCCTGCTGCTGACCGCCCTGCGTTTCGTGATCGCCTGCGCCGGCCTGATCTGGCTGGTGCGCGGCGAGGCGACCTTCCTCCCCCGCGGCGGGCAGTGGTGGCTCTATGGCCTGCTGGGCTCCTGCCTGGCGGGCTTCTTCGGCGCCATGTTCTGGGCCGCCCACCACACCACGCCCCTGGCCATGGCCACCCTCTTCGTCAGCGTGCCCCTGCTCGCCTACCTGCTCGGCCTGCCGCTCGGCGTGGAGCGCCCGGGGTGGCGATTGCCGGCGATCCTGGCGCTGGGGGCCCTGGGCGCCCTCGGGTTGGCCCTCGCCGAGGCCCAGGGGGACCCCGCGGGGCTGACCTTCGGGGCCGGCGAGGCGGTCTTCTTCCTGGGCTGCGTCGCCTCGGCCTGCTATCCGGTGCTCAGCAAGTGGGGGTTGGCGCGGGGCTGGCTCCCCGCGTCGGCGGCAGTGCGCACCTTCTGGAGCCTGGCCTGCGGGGCCCTGCTGGTGGGGGCGGCGGGGCTGGTGCTGGAGTCGCCGTCCCGGTTGCTTGGCCTGGGCTGGCGGGATGCCCTGCTGATCGTCTACCTGGGGCTGGGCTCCAGCGCCCTGACCTTCTGGCTGCTGCAGAGGGCCACCGGCGTGTTGAATCCGGCCAGCGTCACCGCCTATGGCTACCTGGTGCCCTTCGTTTCCATGCTGCTGCTCCTGGTGCAGGCGCCGTCACGCCTCGACTTCGCCTGGCTGCCGGGCAGCCTGCTGGTGCTGCTGGCCATGGGGCTGCTGTTTCGCCAGGGGCGTCGGGCAGCGAGAGGCTGAGGGCGGCCCGGGGCCCTGTTATACTGGCGCCCCTTTCCCAGCCGTCACCTTTCAGGAGTCCACATGACCCGTATCGCCATCGTCGGTGTCGCCGGCCGCATGGGCCGCACCCTGGTCAATGCCGTGCAGCAGGACCCCCAGGCCAGCCTGGCCGGGGGCAGCGTCGAGCCGGGCAGTTCCCTGGTGGGGGCCGACCTGGGCGAATTGGCCGGCCTGGGCAAGCTGGGCGTCACCGCGGTGGACTCCCTGGCGGCCATCGTCGATGACTTCGACGTGCTGATCGACTTCACCGCGCCCCGGGTGACGCTCGCCAACCTGGCCTTCTGCGCCGAGCACGGCAAGCGCCTGGTGATCGGCACCACCGGCCTGGATGACGACGAGCTGGCCCAGCTGGACGCCTATGGGGATCGGGTGCCCTTCGTCTTCGCCCCCAATATGAGCGTGGGCGTCAACCTGACCCTCAAGCTGCTGCAGACCGCCGCCAAGGCGCTGGGCGACGAGGGCTACGATATCGAGGTGGTCGAGGCCCACCATCGCCACAAGGTCGATGCCCCCTCCGGCACCGCCCTGAAGATGGGCGAGGTGGTGGCCGAGTCCCTGGGGCGCACCCTCAAGGAACATGGCGTCTTCGAGCGGGTGGGGCAGTGCGGCCCGCGGACCGACAAGGAGATCGGCTTCGCCACCCTGCGCGCCGGCGATATCGTCGGCGAGCACACCGTGATGTTCGCCACCGAGGGCGAACGCATCGAGATCACCCACAAGGCGTCGAGCCGCATGACCTTCGCCAAGGGCGCGGTGCGGGCGGCCCGCTGGGTCGCGGAGCGTCCGGCCGGTCGCTACGATATGCAGGATGTGCTGGGGCTTGACGAATAAGCTAAGCCTTGTAGCCCCGGCCTCCGAGGAGAGGGCGTGCTAACTGCAATCGCTCTGCGATGAGGCAAGCGGGGGTGGCGAGCCTGCGGCGAATCCTGTAATATTCCAAAAATTTTGGCCGGGCGCTGCGAGAATCTGTCCCGCAGAGGCGTGTCGAGGCGGCCCAAGGGCATAGAATAATGCTAAAAAGCGGGATGAAACCGGTCTTATCGGCTTTCGTCCCGCTTTTTTACGACTCGAATCAGGCGCCCGCCAGCGATCACTTTGTCGGTTATCGAGACCGCCTTCCCGGCCGGTCTCACCAGCATGGGAGGAAGTTGCGTTGAACAGACCCGCGATATTGGCCTTGGAAGATGGTAGCGTTTTCCATGGGTCTGCCATCGGAGCCGATGGCCTGACCAGCGGTGAGGTGGTGTTCAATACGGCCATGACCGGCTACCAGGAAATCCTCACCGATCCCTCCTATTCCCGACAGATCGTCACCCTGACCTATCCGCATATCGGCAACACCGGCGTCAACGCCGAGGACGTGGAGTCCGGGGCCATCGCCGCCGCCGGCCTGGTGATCCGCGACCTGCCCCTGCTGGCCAGCAGCTTCCGCTCCGAGCAGTCCCTGGATGCCTACCTCAAGGGCCAGAACATCCTCGGCATCGCCGATATCGATACCCGTCGCCTGACCCGCATCCTGCGCGACAAGGGCTCCCAGAACGGCGCCATCCTGGCCGGCAGCGAGGCCGAGGCCGAGGGCGAGGACGCCGTGGCCCGTGCCCTGGAGGCCGCCCGCGCCTTCCCGGGCCTCAAGGGCATGGACCTGGCCAAGGAAGTGACCTGCCAGAACGCCTACGAGTGGAGCGAGGGCGAGTGGACCCTGGGCGAGGGCTACGCCGACGCCGCACAGGCCGAGCGCCCCTACCATGTGGTGGCCTACGATTATGGCGTCAAGCGCAATATCCTGCGCATGCTGGCCTCCCGCGGCTGCCGCCTCACCGTGGTGCCGGCCCAGACCCCGGCGGCCGAGGTGCTGGCCATGAACCCGGACGGCATCTTCCTCTCCAACGGCCCCGGCGACCCCGAGCCCTGCGATTACGCCATCCGCGCGATCCAGGAGATCCTCGAGACCGAGATCCCGGTGTTCGGCATCTGCCTGGGTCACCAGCTGCTGGCCCTGGCCAGCGGGGCCAAGACCGTCAAGATGGGCCACGGCCACCACGGTGCCAACCACCCGGTGCAGGACCTCGATGGCGGCCAGGTGATGATCACCAGCCAGAACCACGGCTTCGCCGCCGACGAGGCGAGTCTGCCCAGCACCCTGCGCGCCACCCATCGTTCGCTCTTTGATGGCACCCTGCAGGGCATCGAGCGCACCGACCGCCCGGCCTTCAGCTTCCAGGGGCACCCGGAAGCGAGCCCCGGGCCGCGTGACGTGGCGCCGCTGTTCGACCGCTTTATCGAGATGATCAAGGCGCGCCGATAATCGTCCGACCGCCATCGAGATGATCCGGGCGCGCCGTTATTCGCCCGTCCGTCGATCCTCGTTCGTCACCCTTTTTCTGCGGGAAGCACCATGCCCAAGCGTACAGACATTCAAAGCATCCTGATCATCGGCGCCGGCCCCATCGTCATCGGCCAGGCCTGCGAATTCGACTACTCCGGCGCCCAGGCCTGCAAGGCGCTGCGTGAGGAGGGCTACCGGGTCATCCTGGTGAACTCCAACCCGGCCACCATCATGACCGACCCGGCCATGGCCGATGCCACCTATATCGAGCCGATCACCTGGCAGGCGGTGGAGAAGATCATCGAGGCCGAGAAGCCCGATGCCATCCTGCCCACCATGGGCGGCCAGACCGCGCTCAACTGCGCCCTCGACCTGGACAAGCACGGCGTGCTCGACAAGCACGGCGTGGAGATGATCGGCGCCAACGCCGACGCCATCAACAAGGCCGAGGATCGCGACCTCTTCGACAAGGCGATGAAGAACATCGGCCTGGCGTGCCCCAAGGCCAAGGTCGCGCATACCATGGACGAGGCCTGGGCGATCCAGGCCGAGCTGGGCTTCCCGACCATTATCCGCCCCTCCTACACCATGGGCGGTTCCGGCGGCGGCGTGGCCTACAACAAGGAAGAGTTCGAGGAGATCTGTACCCGCGGCTTCGAGCTCTCCAACAACCATGAGCTGCTGATCGACGAGTCGCTGCTGGGGTGGAAGGAGTACGAGATGGAGGTCGTTCGTGACAAGAACGACAACTGCATCATCGTCTGCGCCATCGAGAACTTCGACCCCATGGGCGTGCACACCGGTGACTCCATCACCGTGGCCCCGGCCCAGACGCTGACCGACAAGGAATACCAGATCATGCGCGACGCCTCCCTGGCGGTGTTGCGCGAGATCGGCGTCGAGACCGGCGGCTCCAACGTCCAGTTCGGCGTGGATCCCAACACCGGTCGCGTGGTGGTGATCGAGATGAACCCGCGGGTCAGCCGCTCCTCGGCCCTGGCCTCCAAGGCCACCGGCTTCCCGATCGCCAAGATCGCCGCCAAGCTGGCCATCGGCTACACCCTGGACGAGCTGCAGAACGACATCACCGGCGGGCGCACCCCGGCCTCCTTCGAGCCGTCCATCGACTATGTGGTCACCAAGATCCCGCGCTTCACCTTCGAGAAGTTCCCCCAGGCCAACGATCGCCTGACCACCCAGATGAAGTCGGTGGGCGAGGTGATGGCCATCGGGCGGACCTTCCAGGAGTCGCTGCACAAGGCGCTGCGTGGCCTGGAGACCGGCAACGACGGCCTCGATCCGATCGTCACCGACTTCACCACCGAGGGCATGGCGCAGATCAAGGGCGAGCTGCAGGCCGCCGGCGCCGAGCGCATCTTCTACGTCGCCGACGCCATGCGCAGTGGCATGAGCGTCGACGAGATCTTCGCCCTGACCAAGATCGACCCCTGGTTCCTGGTGCAGATCGAGGACCTAATCAAGACCGAGGCCGACCTGGCCACCCGCTCGCTCTCCGAGCTGGATGCCCGGGCCCTGCTGCGCCTCAAGCGCAAGGGCTTCTCCGATGCCCGCCTGGCGCGCCTGCTGGGCGTCTCCGAGAAGGAGTTCCGTAAGACCCGCCAGAAGGCCGGCATCCGCCCGGTCTACAAGCGCGTCGACACCTGTGCGGCGGAGTTCGCCTCCGATACCGCCTACATGTACTCCACCTACGAGGAGGAGTGCGAGGCGGAGGTCTCCGATCGCCAGAAGATCATGGTGCTGGGCGGTGGCCCCAACCGCATCGGCCAGGGCATCGAGTTCGACTACTGCTGCGTCCACGCCGCCTTCGCCATGCGCGACGACGGTTATGAGACCATCATGGTCAACTGCAACCCGGAGACCGTCTCCACCGACTACGACACCAGCGATCGCCTCTACTTCGAGCCGGTGACCCTGGAGGACGTGCTGGAGATCGCCGACAAGGAGAAGCCGGTTGGCGTGATCGTGCAGTTCGGCGGCCAGACCCCGCTCAAGCTGGCCCGCGAGCTGGAGGCCGCCGGCGTGCCGATCATCGGCACCACCCCGGACGCCATCGACCGCGCCGAGGACCGCGAGCGCTTCCAGCAGATGATCGACAAGCTGGGCCTCAAGCAGCCGCCCAATGCCACCGCGCGCAGCTTCGATGAGGCCTTCGCCAAGGCCGAGGCGATCGGTTACCCGCTGGTGGTGCGCCCCAGCTACGTGCTCGGCGGTCGCGCCATGGAGATCGTCTACGACGCTTCCGAGCTCGAGAACTACATGACCCACGCGGTCAAGGTCTCCAACGACTCGCCGGTGCTGCTCGACCACTTCCTGAATGCCGCCATCGAGATCGATATCGATGCGGTCTCCGACGGCCAGCAGGTGGTGATCGGCGGCATCATGCAGCATATCGAACAGGCCGGCGTGCACTCCGGCGATTCCGCCTGCTCGCTGCCGCCTTACTCGCTGCCCGCCGAGGTGCAGGACGAGATGCGCGAGCAGGTCAAGCGCATGGCGGTGGAGCTGGGCGTCAAGGGCCTGATGAACGTGCAGCTGGCCTGGCAGGACGGCGAGATCTACGTGATCGAGGTCAATCCCCGCGCCTCGCGCACCGTGCCCTTCGTCTCCAAGTGCATCGGCACCTCCCTGGCCCAGATCGCCGCCCGCTGCATGGCCGGCACCACCCTGGCCGAGCAGGGCTTCGAGGCCGAGATCGTGCCGCCCTTCTACAGCGTCAAGGAAGCGGTCTTCCCGTTCAACAAGTTCCCCGGGGTCGACCCCATCCTGTCGCCGGAGATGAAGTCCACCGGCGAGGTGATGGGCTCCGGCGAGACCTTCGCCGAGGCCTTCTTCAAGGCGCAGCTGGGCGCCAGCGAGCCGATGCCGGGCCTCAATGGCCAGCGGCTGGCCTTCCTCTCTGTGCGCGAGCCGGACAAGGCCGCCATCGTCGAGGTGGCGCGTTCTCTGCTAGCATTGGGCTTCTCCCTCTGCGCCACCCGCGGCACCGCTGTCGCCCTCGAGGCGGCCGGCCTCGAGGTGTCGGTGGTCAACAAGGTCTACGAGGGGCGGCCGCATATCGTCGATATGCTCAAGAACGACGAAGTGGCTTATATCGTCAACACCACCGAGGGGCGTCAGGCCATCAACGACTCCTCGATCATCCGCCGCACCGCCCTGGCCCATAAGGTGCCCTATGCCACCACCCTGGCGGGGGCTCGCGCCGTGTGCATGGCGCTGGAGTACGGCAATCAGATCACCGTGCGGCGGCTTCAGGAATTGCATGCAGGAGCCAGTCAATGAACAAGGTCCCGATGACCGTAGCGGGCGAGCAGCGCCTGCGGGACGAGCTGGATCAGCTCAAGAGCGTCGAACGGCCGAAGGTGATCAATGCCATTGCCGAGGCTCGTGAACACGGCGACCTCAAGGAAAACGCCGAGTACCACGCGGCCCGCGAGCAGCAGGGCTTTATCGAGGGGCGCATCCAGGAGATCGAGAGCAAGCTCTCCGCGTCCCAGGTGATCGATGTCACCAAGCTGCCCAAGACCGGCAAGGTGATCTTCGGCGTGACCGTGGAGTTGCTCAACCTCGATACCGACGAGGAGGTGACCTACCGCATCGTCGGCGAGGACGAGGCCGACATCAAGGCGGGGCGCATCTCGGTGACCTCGCCCATCGCCCGTGCCCTGATCGGCAAGGAAGAAGGCGATGTGGTGCTGGTCAAGACGCCAGGCGGTGACGTGGAGTACGAGATCTCCGGCGTCGAGCACCTGTAAGTCAAGCTGGAAGAGCGGCGCTTCGCGCCTGGAAGCTTGAAGCCGAAAGAAAAACACCCCGCGACCCTAGGGTCGCGGGGTGTTTTGTATCTACGGCTGTCGCATCATGCTGGCTTCCAGCTTCCAGCTTCCAGCTTCCAGCTTCCAGCTTCCAGCTTCCAGCTTCCAGCTTCCAGCTTCCAGCTTCCAGCTCGCGCGAAGCGCGTCAGTGCCGGCCGTGGTGGCCTTCGAAGCGCTGGATATTGGAAAGCTTGGGGTTGGCCTTGGGGTTCTTGCGGTAGAGCAGGGCCATCTTGCCGATGGTCTGCACCAGTTCGGCGCCGCTGTTCGCCACCAGCTCGGCGATCATGGCGGCCCGGTCGTCGCGGTCGGGCAGGGCCAGCTTGACCTTGATCAGCTCGTGATCCGCCAGCGCCCGGTCCAGCTCGGCCAGGACGCCCTCGGAGATGCCGTTCTCGGAGAGGGTGACCACGGGGTTGAGGTGGTGGCCGATGCTGCGAAATGCTTTCTTTTGTGCCTGTGACAAGCTCATGGTATCTTGAGATTTCCGGTTGCGCTGAACCCGTCATGGTAAGGCGAAAGCCGTCGCGGTGAAAGCCTCCCGTCGGCGCCGACCGACCCCGCTCTCCGTGTGGCGAATTCCCGACCCCAGGTGCCCTAGTGACATCTCCTTCCCGTCCCCGCAAGTCCGCGTCTCCGCGTCATGCCAGCAAGTCCAGTGCCGGTTGGCTCAAGGAGCATTTCGACGATCAGTATGTGCAGCGCTCCTGGCAGGAGGGCTACCGCAGCCGGGCCAGCTACAAGCTGCTCGAGCTGGATGCCAAGGACCGGCTCTTTACGCCGGGCATGACGGTGATCGACCTGGGGGCGGCACCCGGCGGCTGGAGCCAGGTGGCCGCCGAGAAGGTGGGCGCCAGGGGCCTGGTGATCGCTTCCGATATTCTCGAGATGGATGCCCTGGCCGGGGTCGAGTTCATCCAGGGGGACTTTACCGAGGAGGCGGCCCTGGAGGCGATCCTCGCGACCCTGGGGGAGCGGCCGGTGGACCTGGTGATGTCCGATATGGCCCCCAATATGAGTGGCATGGCCGCCATCGATCAGCCCCAGGCCATGTACCTGGTGGAGCTGGCGCTGGACCTGGCGCGCCAGACCCTGAGCCCCGGGGGGCGCTTCCTGGCCAAGGTGTTTCAGGGCGAAGGTTTCGATGCCTACCTGAGGGAGCTGCGCGGCAGCTTCGCTCGGGTGGTGACCCGCAAGCCGGAGGCCTCGCGGGCGCGATCCCGCGAGGTCTACCTGCTGGCGGAAGGATTCAAGGGCTAGGGCGGCGATAGCTTCCATCAACCGAGGCAATAGCCGGACAGGGGGCGAAAGATATGCCACTGTCGTCCCCTCAGGGTGGTTGAACACCCGCGGCTGCTGTAATGTCCAAGGTCTAGCCGGTACGCAGATCGATTTAGCAATGAGGGTGTTCCCTTGAATGATATGGCGAAGAACCTGATCCTGTGGTTGGTCATCGCGGCAGTATTGCTGACGGTGTTCAACAACTTCAGTGTCGATAACTCACCGCAGACGATGAACTATTCCCAGTTCGTCCAGCAGGTGCAGAACCAGCAGGTGCGCAGCGTCACCATCGATGGCTACACCATCACCGGTGAGCGCAGCGATGGCTCGTCCTTCCAGACCATTCGCCCGGCGGCGGAAGATCCCAAGCTGATGGACGATCTGCTCTCCAATAACGTCACCGTGGTGGGCAAGGAGCCCGAGCGCCAGAGCCTGTGGACGCGGCTGCTGGTGGCCAGCTTCCCGATCCTGATCATCCTGGCGATCTTCCTCTTCTTCATGCGTCAGATGCAGGGCGGTGGCGGCGGCAAGGGCGGCCCCATGAGCTTCGGCAAGTCCAAGGCCAAGCTGCTCTCCCAGGACCAGATCAAGACCACCTTCGCCGACGTGGCCGGCTGTGACGAGGCCAAGGAAGAGGTGGAGGAGCTGGTCGACTTCCTGCGCGACCCCTCCAAGTTCCAGCGCCTGGGTGGCACCATTCCCCGCGGCGTGCTGATGGTGGGCCCGCCGGGGACCGGTAAGACCTTGCTGGCCAAGTCGATCGCCGGCGAGGCCAAGGTGCCCTTCTTCTCGATCTCCGGTTCCGACTTCGTCGAGATGTTCGTCGGCGTGGGCGCCTCCCGGGTGCGCGACATGTTCGAGCAGGCCAAGAAGCAGGCGCCCTGCATCATCTTCATCGACGAGATCGATGCCGTGGGGCGTTCCCGTGGCGTCGGCATGGGCGGCGGCAACGACGAGCGCGAGCAGACCCTCAACCAGCTGCTGGTGGAGATGGACGGCTTCGAGGCCAACGAAGGCATCATCGTCATCGCCGCCACCAACCGTCCCGACGTGCTCGATCCGGCGCTGTTGCGCCCGGGCCGTTTCGACCGTCAGGTCACCGTGGGCCTGCCGGATATTCGCGGCCGCGAGCATATCCTCAATGTGCACCTGCGCAAGGTGCCCCTGGCCGATGACGTCAAGCCGTCGCTGATCGCCCGCGGTACCCCGGGCTTCTCCGGCGCCGACCTGGCCAACCTGGTCAACGAGGCCGCCCTGTTCGCCGCGCGTCGCAACAAGCGCCTGGTGGGCATGGACGAGCTGGAGCTGGCCAAGGACAAGATCATGATGGGCGCCGAGCGCAAGTCCATGGTGATGTCCGAGAAGGAGAAGCTGAACACCGCCTATCACGAGTCGGGCCACGCCATCATCGGCCTGGTGATGCCGGAGCACGATCCGGTCTACAAGGTCACCATCATTCCCCGTGGCCGCGCCCTGGGGGTGACCATGTTCCTGCCGGAGGAGGATCGCTATAGCCTCTCCCGCCAGCAGATCATCAGCCAGATCTGCTCGCTGTTCGGCGGCCGCATCGCCGAGGAGATGACCCTGGGGCCGGATGGCGTGACCACCGGGGCGTCGAACGATATCAAGCGTGCCACCGAGCTGGCCCACAACATGGTCGCCAAGTGGGGCCTCTCCGAGGAGCTCGGGCCGATCATGTACGACGAGGACGAGTCGCATCAGTTCCTCGGCGGCCCGGGTCAGGGCGGCGGCAAGTTCAAGTCCGGCGAGACCACCTCCAAGCTGGATCGGGAGGTGCGGCGCATCATCGACGACTGCTACGCCAAGGCCAAGCAGATCCTCGAGGAGAATCGCAGCAAGCTGGATGCCATGGCCGAGGCGCTGATGAAGTACGAGACCATCGATGCCGACCAGCTCAAGGACATCATGGCGGGTCGCGATCCGCGTCCGCCCGAGGGCTGGGATGACGATGGCAGCGGTGGCGCCGGCATTACCCCGGATGCCCAGGCCAAGCCGGACGATGCCCAGGCGCCCTCCGCCGAGGAGGGCGATGACGAGGAGGATGGCGAGCCGCGTCGTCGGCCCTCGGATCCCCTCGGCGGTCCCGCCGGCCAGTAGGTCGGGAGTGATGGAATCACCACAGGCGCCCCTCGGGGCGCCTGTGTCGTCTCTGCCGGTCGTCTTGCATGGTGCCGGGCGGCTGATTAGAGTAGGTTCCCTCTCTTTGCCTACCCTGTCAGGACCCGCCCCATGAGCGACGGACAACCCGCGGCCATGCTCCATTGTGGTCGCCATCGGCTCGATCTCTCCTATCCCCGAGTCATGGGGATTCTCAATGTCACCCCGGACTCCTTCTCCGACGGCGGGCGCCATGTGGCCCTGGATGATGCCCTGCGTCACGCCGAGCAGATGCTCGCCGAAGGGGCCGCCATCATCGACGTGGGGGGAGAGTCGACCCGTCCCGGCGCCGCGCCGGTGGCGCCCCAGCAGGAGCTGGATCGGGTCGCCCCGGTGGTGGAGGCCCTGGTGCGCGAGCTGGATGCCCTGGTCTCGGTGGACACCAGCAGTCCCGAGGTGATGCGCGAGAGCGCCGCCCTGGGGGCAGGAATGCTCAACGACGTGCGTGCCCTGCGTCGCGAGGGGGCCCTGCAGGCGGCGGCCCATAGCGGCCTGCCGGTATGCCTGATGCATATGCTCGGCGAGCCCGGCGACATGCAGGTGGCGCCCCATTATGAGGGGCCGGTGGAGGAGGCGGTGGCCGACTTCCTCGAGGCGCGGGTGGCCGCCTGCCTGGCGGCGGGGCTGCGTCCCGAGCGGCTGCTGCTCGACCCCGGCTTCGGCTTCGCCAAGACCGTGGAGCATAACCTGCGGCTGCTGCACCGCATGGAGCGCCTGCAGGCACTCAAGCTGCCGCTGTTGGTGGGCATGTCCCGCAAGAGCATGATCGGCAAGGTGCTGGAGCGCCCCGTCGAGGAGCGCCTGCCCGGCGGCCTGGCCCTGGCGGCCCTGGCCGTGGAGCGCGGCGCACGAATCCTGCGTGTCCATGATGTGGGGCCCAGCGTGGATGCCATCAATATGACCTGGGCCGTACTCCAGGAAGGATGTGACTCATGAGTCGACGCTATTTCGGCACGGACGGGATCCGTGGCACCGTGGGGGAGTTTCCCATCACCCCCGATTTCATGCTCAAGCTGGGTTGGGCCACCGGCCGGGTGCTGGCCCGTCAGGGGCGCACCAAGGTGTTGATCGGCAAGGATACCCGGATTTCCGGTTACCTCTTCGAGTCGGCCCTGGAGGCGGGGCTCTCCGCCGCCGGGGTGGACGTCTCCCTGCTGGGCCCCATGCCGACCCCGGGGATCGCCTACCTGACGCGCACCTTCCGTGCCGATGCCGGTATCGTGATCTCGGCCTCCCATAATCCCTTCGCCGACAACGGCATCAAGTTCTTCTCCGCCGAGGGGACCAAGCTGGATGACGCCATCGAGGCGCGCATCGAGGCCGAGCTGGACGAGCCGCTGACCACGGTGGCCGCCGCCGAGCTGGGCAAGGCGGTGCGCATCAACGATGCCCCGGGGCGCTATATCGAATTCTGCAAGTCCACCATCCCCGACCGCGTCAGCCTGCACGGCATGAAGATCGTGCTCGACTGTGCCCATGGGGCCACCTATCACATCGCCCCCAGCGTGTTCCGCGAACTGGGCGCCGAGGTGAGCCTGATCGGCGCCGAGCCGGATGGCCTCAATATCAACCGCGAGGTGGGTTCCACCCATCCGGCGGCCCTGCGTGCCGCGGTGATCCAGCGTGGCGCCGACCTGGGCATCGCCTTCGATGGCGACGGCGACCGGGTGCTGCTGGTGGATGCCGACGGCCGCGAGGTGGATGGTGACGATATCCTCTACCTGATCGCCAGGGATCGCCATGAGCGGGGCGAGCTGGGCGGCGGGGTGGTCGGCACCCTGATGACCAACTTCGGCCTCGAGCTGGCCTTCGCCCGCCTGGGGATCCCCTTCGAGCGCGCCAAGGTGGGCGACCGCTATGTGATGGAGCGCCTGGCCGCCAATGCCTGGCAGCTGGGCGGCGAGGCCTCCGGGCATATCGTCTGTGGCCATGTGCAGACCACCGGCGACGGCATCGTTGCCGCCCTCCAGGCGGTGGCCATCATGGTGCGCGAGGGGCAGTCCCTGGCGCGGCTGCTCGCCGGCCTGGAGAAGGTGCCCCAGGCGTTGGTCAACGTGCGCCTGTCGCCGGGCAGCGACGCCAAGTCGCTGATGGCGGCGCCGGCGCTGCAGAAGGCGGTCGCCGCCGTGGAGGCGGAGCTGGGCGATGAGGGTCGGGTGTTGCTGCGTCCCTCCGGCACCGAGCCGTTGATCCGGGTGATGGTTGAGGGGCGTGCCCACTTCGACGTGGAGGCCCTGGCCGAACGCATCGCCGCCGATGTGCGCGCGCTGATGGCCTGAGGCCGCAGGCTCGCGAGGTTGTCAGGCGGCGGTTGTCATGCTAGGGCCGCTCCTATACCATTTCGCTCCACCGTGAACGAGGACAGTCTATGCGTACGCCGCTGATTGCCGGCAACTGGAAGATGAATGGCTCGGCCGACCTGGTCGAGGCGTTCGGACGTGCCTTTGCCGAGGCCGAGCTGCCGGACGGCCTCGAGGTGGCGATCTTTCCGCCGTTTCCCTACCTGGAGGCGGCGCGGCGCGCCTTCGCCGGGGCGCCCATCGGCCTCGGGGCCCAGACCCTGAATCCGCTCCACTCGGGGGCCCATACCGGCGAGGTGAGCGGGCGCATGCTGTGTGAATTCGGCGTGCGTTATGCCCTGGTGGGGCATTCGGAGCGTCGCCAGCTCTACCGCGAGAGCGACGAGCAGGTCTATGACCGCCTGCTGGCCGCCCTCGGCGTCGACCTGATTCCGGTGCTCTGCGTGGGCGAGACCCTCGAGGAGCGCGATGCCGGGCGCACCATGGAGGTGGTGTTGCGTCAGGTGGGCTTCGTGATGTCGCGCCTCGAGCCGCAGCAGCGTTCGCGTGTGGTGATCGCCTACGAACCGGTGTGGGCGATCGGTACCGGCCGCACGGCCACGCCGGAGCAGGCCCAGGAGGTGATGGCCGCCATCCGCGACTACCAGGCGAGCTTCGATGCCGAGCTCGCGGCCGCCATGCGGCTGCTCTACGGTGGCAGCATGAATGCCGGGAATGCCGGCGAGCTGCTTTCCCAACCCGATATCGACGGCGGCCTGGTGGGCGGAGCCTCCCTCAAGGTCGACGATTTCCTAGCCATTTGCCAGTCAGCAGGTTGAATCCATGCAAGTTGCCATTCTGATGATCCACGTGGCGATCGCCATCGCCCTGGTCGCCCTTATCCTGCTGCAGCAGGGCAAGGGCGCCGAAGCCGGTGCCGCCTTCGGTGGCGGTGCCTCCCAGACCGTGTTCGGCTCCCGGGGTAGCGGAAGCTTCCTGGCCAAGCTGACCGGCATCCTGGCGGCGGCCTTCTTCGCCACCTCCCTGACCCTGGCCTACTTCGCCAGCCAGGCCGGTAATGCGCCGGAGGCCGGGATTCCCGATGCGCGCCTGATCGAGCAGCAAAATTCGCTGCCGACCCTTGACGAGGGGCAGCAAGATCTGGATAATTCAGCGCCAGTGCTCGAGGAGACAGGCGAGTAAGCCGGTCTTCGCATAGCACTCCCCTGATGCCGAAGTGGTGGAATTGGTAGACACGCTATCTTGAGGGGGTAGTGGCCTTACGGCCGTGCGGGTTCAAGTCCCGCCTTCGGCACCATTCGAAAGCGCAGATCGCGTTTTCCGCAAGATCAGCACCATGGCGACGTAATGGCTTGACTCTAAAGCAACCGTTACCTATACTCGCCGACCTGTAGATGCGGGGTGGAGCAGTCTGGTAGCTCGTCGGGCTCATAACCCGAAGGTCATCGGTTCAAATCCGGTCCCCGCTACCATTTTGGCGAGACGGCCAATCTGGTGTGAAAGGTTTCTTGTAAAAGGCCCCTTCCAGTGAAGGGGCTTTTTGTTAGCCGCTCATCCACTTGGCCGTCTAGTTGACAGCCTGTCTTGGCAGCACGCCCATCGGTCACCTAGCTTATCTATCGCTCCTGGCCAGGTGCCTGATGCAACGGCTGTAGGAGTCTTCGTCGTGGCAATCAAGGACTCAGCGCTCAAGGCGCTCATCGAACCGGTGGTGACCGCCATGGGCTTCGAGCTCTGGGGGATCGACTACCTTTCCCAGGGCAAGCATTCCCGACTGGTGATCTATATCGACGGCCCCGAAGGGGTCACGGTGGACGACTGCGCGGCCATCAGCCGTCAGGTCAGTGCCATCTTCGATGTGGAGGATCCGATTCCCGGCGAATACCGTCTCGAGGTGTCATCCCCGGGCATCGATCGACCCCTCTTTACCCTCGACCACTATGCGCGCTATCGCGGCCATACCGTGACGCTCAAGTTGCGTCTGGCCTTCGAAGGGCGGCGCAAGTTTCAGGGCCTGCTGGCCGGCGTCGAGGGCGACGAGGTGTTGTTGCAACTCGATGGCGAGGAGTACTGCTTTCCCATCGACAGCATCGAGCAGGCGCGCGTCGTGCCGCGGTTCGATGACTAAGGACAGGTTTATTGGCGAGGCTATGGCATGAGCAAAGAGATTCTGGCGGTCGTTGACGCCATCTCCAACGAAAAAGGCGTGCCGCGCGAAGTGATCTTCGAGGCGGTGGAGGCGGCGCTGGCCAGCGCCTCTCGCAAGCGCTTCGAGGACCAGGAAGTCAGCGTCCGGGTCAAGATCAACCGCGTCACCGGCGAATACGAGACCTTCCGTCGCTGGGAGGTGCTCGACGACGACGACTTCGAGAATCCCGACGCCGAGATCAAGCTCAGCTATGCGGAGCGGCGGGATCCGCCCCTCGGCCTGGGCGACGTGGTGGAAGAGAAGATCGAGAATGCGGCCTTCGGCCGCATCGCCGCCCAGACCGCCAAGCAGGTCATCGTGCAGAAGGTGCGCGAGGCGGAGCGGGCCGAGGTGGTGCGCCTCTACTCCGATCGCGAGGGCGAGCTGGTCTCCGGCATCGTCAAGAAGACCACCCGCGACGGCCTGATCGTCGACCTGGGCGATAACGCCGAGGCCTTCCTGCCGCGCAGCGAGATGATCCCCGGCGAGCGCTACCGCATGAACGAGCGGGTCCGCGCGGTGCTGATGAAGGTCGATCCCGAGGCCCGCGGCTCGCAGCTGATCCTCTCGCGCACCTGCCCGGAGTTGATCATCGAGCTGTTCAAGATCGAGGTGCCGGAGATCGCCGAGCAGCTCATCGAGATCAAGGGCGCGGCCCGCGATCCGGGCTCCCGGGCCAAGATCGCCGTCAAGACCAATGATCGCCGCATCGACCCGGTGGGCGCCTGCGTCGGCATGCGCGGCTCCCGGGTCCAGGCGGTCTCCACCGAGCTGCAGAACGAGCGGGTCGATATCATCCTCTGGGACGACAACCCCGCGCAGCTGGTGATCAACGCCATGGCGCCGGCCGACGTGGCCTCCATCCTGGTGGACGAGGAGTCCGGGGCCATGGATGTGGCCGTGGCCGAAGACAACCTGGCTCAGGCCATCGGCCGTAGCGGCCAGAACGTGCGCCTGGCCTCGGAACTCACCGGTTGGCGTCTCAACGTCATGACCGAGGAAGAGGCCGAGGGCAAGCGCGAGCAAGAGATCGACAGCCTGGTGGAGCACTTCATCCAGCACCTGGAGATCGACGAGGACCTCGCTCGCCTGCTGGTGGAAGAGGGCTTCACCACCCTGGAAGAGATCGCCTATGTGCCCGCCGAGGAGATGCTCGAGATCGAGGAGCTCGATGAAGAGCTGATCGAAGAGCTGCGGGCACGGGCCAAGGACGAGCTATTGAACCTGGCCATTGCCTCCGAGGAGGAGCTCGATGGTGCTCAGCCCGCCGATGACCTGCTGGCGATGGAGGGCATGGAGCGTCACCTGGCCTTTATCCTCGCCAGTCGCGGCATCGTCACGATGGAGGATCTGGCCGAGCAGTCCGTCGACGACCTGGCGGACATCGACGAGTTGGACGAAGAGCGCGCAGCGGCACTGATCATGACTGCCCGTGCGCCATGGTTCGAGAGCGAACAGTAAACAGGTCACGGGCTCAGGAGGGTCGCAATGTCAGACATGACCGTTAAAGATTTTGCAGCCAAGGTGGGGCGCGATGTGCCTCGCCTGCTGGAACAGATGAAAGAAGCCGGACTGTCCCATCAGTCCGAGAGCGACGCCGTCTCCGAAGAGGACAAGCGGTGCCTGCTCGACTACCTCACCAAGAGCCATGGCGGCAGCGGTGCCGGGGCCAGGAATCGCATTACCCTGACCCGCAAGACCAAGAGCCGGATCAAGACCGGTGAGCGGGGCAAGACCATCGAGGTGCAGGTGCGCAAGAAGCGTACCTACGTCAAGCGCGAGGAAGAGCAGCCCGCCGAGGAGCCCAAGGTCCAGGATCATGGCCCCCGCCAGCTGGTGGGTGACATGGCCGAGGCCGAGGCCAAGCGCGAGGCTCGCGAGGCGGAAGAGGCCAAGGCGCGTGCCGCCGAGCAGGCCGCTCAGGAAGCCGCCGCCAAGCTCGAGGCCGAGAAGGCCGCCGAGGTGCCGGAGGTTCCGGTGCCCGAGCTGGATACCAGCGAGCCCGCCGGCGACCAGCCCCCGGCACCGCCCAAGGAGGGTCGCACCGACCGTCGCACCGCGCCGCCCAAGAAGGCCTCCGCCAAGAAGGGCCGCCACGATCGCGATGACGACCGTGAAGAGCGGCGCCGTGGTGGTGCCAAGAAGGTCAAGCGCGCCGAGCGTCGCAGCACCCGCCGTGGCGGTGGTCGCGACAGCGGCGGCAAGCACGGCTTCCAGAAGCCGACCCAGCCGATCGTGCGCGAGGTCTCGATCCCCGAGTCGATCAGCGTCGCCGACCTGGCCGACAAGATGTCGATCAAGGCCAACGAGGTGATCAAGGCGATGTTCACCATGGGCGCCGCGGTGACCATCAACCAGACCATCGATCAGGACACCGCCGCGATCGTGGTGGAAGAGATGGGCCATACGCCCAAGCTGGTCAAGGACGATGCGCTGGAGACCGAGGTCCTCGCCGGCATCTCCTACGAGGGCGAGGAGATCACCCGCTCGCCGGTGGTCACCGTCATGGGTCACGTCGACCACGGCAAGACCTCGCTGCTCGACTATATCCGTCAGGCCAAGGTCGCCACCGGCGAAGCCGGCGGCATCACCCAGCATATCGGCGCCTACCATGTGGAAGGCCAGCACGGTGGGGTGACCTTCCTGGATACCCCGGGTCACGCGGCCTTTACCGCCATGCGTGCTCGCGGTGCCAAGGCCACCGACGTGGTGATCCTGGTGGTGGCCGCCGATGACGGCGTCATGCCCCAGACCATCGAGGCGATCGAGCACTCCAAGGCCGCCGAAGTGCCCATGGTGGTGGCGGTCAACAAGATCGACAAGCCCGCCGCGGATCCCGATCGGGTCAAGAACGAACTCTCCCAGCACGGGGTCATCTCCGAGGAGTGGGGTGGCGACACCCAGTTCGTGCATGTCTCCGCCAAGACCGGCGAGGGCATCGATGACCTGATCGAGGCCGTGCAGCTGGTCTCCGAGGTGCTCGAGCTCAAGGCCGTGCCGGAAGCGCCCGGCAAGGGCGTGGTGGTCGAGTCGCGTCTCGACAAGGGCCGCGGCCCGGTGGCCACCGTGCTGGTCCAGAACGGCACCCTGAAGAAGGGCGATATCGTCCTCGCCGGCCTGCACTACGGCCGGGTGCGTGCCCTGACCAACGAGCTGGGCAAGCAGGTCGACTCGGTGGGGCCGGCCATGCCGGTGGAGATCCAGGGCCTCGACGGCACCCCGGACGCCGGTGACGACTTCATGGTGGTGGCCGACGAGAAGAAGGCCCGCGAGGTCGCCAACTTCCGTCAGGGCAAGTACCGCGAGGTGCGCCTGGCTCGCCAGCAGAAGGCCAAGCTGGAGAACATGTTCAGCCAGATGGGCCAGGACGAGGTGGCCAAGGTCAATATCGTCCTCAAGGCCGACGTCCAGGGCTCCCTGGAAGCCATCAAGGGCGCCCTGGAAGAGCTCTCCACCGACGAGGTGCAGGTCTCCGTGGTCTCCTCTGGGGTCGGCGGTATCACCGGTACCGACGCCAACCTGGCGCTGGCTTCCGAGGCCATCGTGGTGGGCTTCAACGTGCGTGCCGACGCCGCCGCCCGCGAGATCATCGAGCGCGAAGGCCTGGACCTGCGCTACTACAGCGTCATCTACCACCTGATCGACGAGGTCAAGCAGGCCATGAGCGGCATGCTGGCACCGGAGTGGAAGGAGGAGATCGTCGGTGTGGCCGAGGTCCGCGACGTCTTCCGCGCGCCCAAGATCGGCGCCGTGGCCGGCTGCATGGTGGTCGAGGGCACCGTCTACCGCAGCAAGAAGATCCGCGTGCTGCGCGACAACGTGGTCATCTACGAGGGCGAACTCGAGTCGCTGCGTCGCTTCAAGGACGATGTCCAGGAAGTTCGCAACGGCATGGAGTGTGGCATCGGCGTGAAGAACTACAACGATGTCCAGGTCGGCGACAAGATCGAGGTCTTCGATCAGGTCAAGGTCGAGCGCTCGCTGTAACGCCCTAGGAGCAGAGTCCCATGCGCGAATTCAAGCGTACCGACCGGGTCGCCGACCAGCTGCAGAAGGAGCTGGCGGTACTCATCCAGCGTGAGGTCAAGGATCCGCGCCTGGGCATGGTCACCGTCAGCGGTGTCAAGGTGAGTCGTGATCTCGGTTATGCCGATGTCTACATCACCCTGCTGGGCGAGAACGATGCCGAGACGATCAAGGCCAACCTGGGCATCCTGCGCCGGGCGGCGGGCTTCCTGCGCGGCCAGGTCGGCCGTCGCATCAAGCTGCGCCATGTGCCGGAACTGCGCTTCCACTACGATGAGAGCGTGGTACGCGGCCAGCGGCTCTCCTCGCTGATCGACGAGGCGGTAGCCAGCGATCGCGGCCAGCGGGATGACGAGGAGTCGGAGTAATGGCCAGGCGGCGTCGCGGGCTGCCCATCGATGGCGTCCTGCTGCTGGACAAGCCCCAGGGCCTGTCCAGCAACCAGGCCCTGCAGCGCGCCCGGCGCCTCTATCAGGCCCAGAAGGCCGGGCATACCGGCACCCTGGACCCGATGGCCACCGGCTTGCTGCCGGTGTGCTTCGGCGAGGCCACCAAGTTCTCGTCGCAGCTGCTGGACGCCGATAAGGTCTATCGCGCCCGGTTGCGCCTGGGGGTGACCACCACCACCGGCGATGCCGAGGGCGAAGTACTCCAGGAGCGGCCGGTGCCGGCGCTGGATGAGGCGAGCATCGAGGCGGTCCTGGCGCGTTTTCGCGGCGAGATCGAGCAGCTGCCGCCGATGTATTCGGCGCTCAAGCATCAGGGGCGCCCGCTCTATGAGCTGGCCCGCGAGGGCAAGACAATCGAGCGTGCAGTCCGCCGCGTGACGGTTTATGATGTGCGCCTTCTCGCCCTGGAGGGCGAGGAATTCACGCTGGAAGCCAGCGTCAGCAAGGGCACCTATATCCGCACCCTGGCCGAGGATATCGGCGAGACGCTGGGATGTGGGGCTCACCTCACCGCCCTGCGGCGCCTGAAGACCGGGCCCTTCACGGCGGAGGGAATGCTGACCCTCGAGGCCCTGGAGGGACTCGACGAGGCCGAGCGTCAGGCGCATCTGTTACCCATGGATGTGCTGGTGGCGCATCTGCCGTCATTGACGGTGGCGGCCGAGGCGGCCAAGCGGCTGACCCATGGTCAGCCGGCGCGGCTCGAGGTCGGAGCGCTGGCCGTGGAGAGCACGGTACGACTCTATCATGACGGGGCCTTCCTGGGCCTCGGCGTGGTGGCGGGGCCACAGGAGGTGGCGCCGAAGCGGCTGCTGAGTAGTGCGGCCGACTAGGGAGCATCGCCGAGACTGCAAATATGCGTGGTCTCACCCATTCATCATTCAGGCATATTGCTTACTGGAGATACAGATGGCACTGACCGCTGAACAGAAGGCCGAGATCGTCAAGGAATTCGGCCGTGGCGAGAACGACACCGGTTCCCCCGAAGTGCAGGTGGCCCTGCTGAGCGCCAACATCGATGGCCTGCAGGATCACTTCAAGAGCAACAAGCAGGATCACCACTCCCGTCGTGGCCTGATCCGCATGGTTAACCAGCGTCGTAAGCTGCTGGACTACCTGAAGCGCAAGGACTTCGAGCGCTATCAGGCTTTGATCCAGCGCCTCGGCCTGCGTCGTTAAGAAAAGGGTATTTCGCGACTGCGCTCGATATCCTGGCTGCCGGCGGTGCTCGGAATCCTCATGTAGCAGGCTACACTCCGGTTCCTGCGCTCCGGCGGCAGCCAGCCTCTCATCGCTCGTAACGCGAAATCCGCCTTTTCTTTCAGGTCTCGAAAAACGGGTAGCCCTCAGGGGCTGCCCGTTTTTTGTCTTTGGCGGAAAAGCGGTTGCGGTGGCCCTTGGGGGCGGCAGGCCCTAAAATGATCGCCGAGTCGAGTAGACCGCAAATGAAAACGCATCGAAAGGTAAGGACGTCACCGTGAACCCGGTAAAGAAAACATTTCAATACGGTCGTAGCACCGTCACCCTCGAGACCGGCCGCATCGCCCGCCAGGCCACCGGCGCCGTGCAGGTCACCATGGACGATACCGTGGTGCTGTGCACCGTGGTGGGCAAGAAGGAGGCGAACCCGAATCAGCCCTTCTTCCCGCTGTCGGTCCACTACCAGGAGAAGACCTATGCCGTGGGCAAGATCCCCGGTGGCTTCTTCAAGCGCGAAGGGCGTCCGACCGAGAAGGAAACCCTCACCTCGCGACTGATCGACCGCCCGATCCGTCCGCTCTTCCCCAAGGGCTTCATGAATGAAGTCCAGGTGATCTGTACCGTGCTCTCCGCGGATCGCAACCAGGATCCGGATATCGCCGCCATGCTGGGCACCTCCGCGGCCCTGGCCATTTCCGGGATTCCCTTCAACGGCCCCATCGCCGCCGCGCGGGTCGGCTTCAGCGAAGACAAGGGCTACTTCCTCAACCCCAGCGTCGAGGAACTCACCACCTCCGAGCTGGACATGGTGGTGGCCGGCACCGAGAAGGCGGTGCTGATGGTCGAGTCCGAGGCCAAGGAGCTGCTCGAGGACGAGATGCTGGGTGCCGTGCTCTTCGGTCACCAGGAGATGCAGGTGGCCATCCAGGCCATCAACGAGCTGGTCGCCGAGGCCGGCAAGCCCAAGTGGGACTGGCAGCCGGCAGCGGAAAATACCGCCCTCAAGGAGGCCATCACCGCCGGTTTCGAGGCCAAGGTGGGTGAAGCCTATCGCATCACCGACAAGATGGCCCGCCAGGATGCCCTCGGCGCCGCCAAGGCCGAGGCCGTCGAGCAACTGGCCGGCGAGGGCGAAGGTCAGTTCGATGCCGACGAGGTGAAGGGCGCCTTCGCCAGCCTGGAGAAGCGCGTGGTGCGTGCCCGGGTCACCAACGGCGAGCCGCGTATCGACGGCCGCGACCACAAGACCGTGCGACCGCTGGCCATCGAGGTGGGCAGCCTGCCCAAGACTCATGGCTCCGCCATCTTCACCCGCGGCGAGACCCAGGCCATCGTCATCGCCACCCTGGGCACCCTGCGCGATGCGCAGCTGATCGAGTCCCTGGAAGGCGAGCGCAAGGATCGTTTCCTGCTGCACTACAACTTCCCCCCCTACTGCGTGGGCGAGGCCGGCTTCATGGGCGGGCCCAAGCGTCGCGAGATCGGCCATGGCCGCCTGGCCCGTCGTGGCGTCCAGGCCATGCTGCCTGCCGAGGACGACTTCCCCTACACCATCCGCGTGGTCTCCGAGATCACCGAGTCCAACGGCTCCAGCTCCATGGCTTCGGTGTGCGGCACCTCCCTGGCGCTGATGGATGCCGGTGTGCCCCTCAAGGCCCCGGTGGCGGGGATCGCCATGGGACTGGTCAAGGATGGCGAGAAGTTTGCCGTGCTCACCGATATCCTCGGTGACGAGGACCACCTGGGCGACATGGACTTCAAGGTGGCCGGTTCCGCCGAGGGCGTCACCGCCCTGCAGATGGACATCAAGATCGAGGGTATCAACGAGGAGATCATGGAGATCGCCCTGCAGCAGGCCTACGACGCCCGTCTGCATATCCTCCAGCAGATGAATGCCGTGATCGACCAGAGCCGCGACGAGCTCTCCGAGAACGCGCCCTCCATGGCCACCATCAAGATCGATCCGGAGAAGATCCGCGACGTTATCGGCAAGGGCGGCGCCACCATCCGCAAGATCTGCGACGACACCGGCGCCTCCATCGACCTGGACGACGACGGCACCGTGCGCATCTACGCCGACGACAAGGCGGCGGCCAAGGCGGCCATCGATATCGTCCTGGAGATCACCGCCGAGGCGGAGATCGGCAAGCTCTACCGGGGCAAGGTGGTGCGCATCGCCGACTTCGGTGCCTTCGTCAATATCATGCCGGGCACCGACGGCCTGGTGCATATCTCCCAGATCGTCCCGGAGCGGGTCAATGACGTCCGCGACTTCCTCAACGAGGGGGACGAGGTGATCGTCAAGGTGCTGGATATCGACAACCGCAACCGCGTCAAGCTCTCCATCAAGGAGATCACCGCGGAAGAGAAGGCGGCCTTCGAGGCGGAAATCGCCGAATAAGCGACGCCTTTGGCACGACGACGCCCCCGCAGATGCGGGGGCGTCGTCGTTTAGGGGTCAGCAATCCGGCGTGGAGACCACACGCACCCGTCCCAGGTTGCTGAGGATCACCTGGGCGCCGGTCCCCAGGCGCCCGCAGACGCGGAAGGTACCGTTGTGTCCCGCCGAGCGGCCCAGGGCGGTATAGCGCACCGGCCGCAGGTCCTGGCGGAAGCTGACCCGAGTGCCGCGCCCCGGAGGCAGCTCCTTCAGAAGGGGGGCGCCGCTCAGGTCGCCATCGTCGGCGTCACCCTGGACGATGACCAGGGGCGCCGCCCAGTCGGCGCCATCGCAGGCCAGGCGATCCCGGCTGGGACAGACGGTGATGGTGGTGCGGCGCGTCACGGCGGTATTGCGGGCCTGGGCCAGGGCGGTCTTGAGGCGCATGACCTCGGCGGCCACCTCGTTGCGGGCGCTGAAGCGCTGATAGTTGGGCATGGCCCAGGTGGCGAGGATGGCGACGATGGCGATGGCTACCAGCAGCTCGATCAGGGTCAGCCCCTTTGCCTGCCGGGGGGCCTTGCCGGTATTGTATACAACATCCTGGATCTCGGGGCGCATCTTGCCCTCCCGGATCGCTCCTCAACCAAGGGGTGATTCATTAACCCTAGTTCGCACCGCGATCCCGCCTGTCAGCCGGAACGGAAGAGTGCCGTGAGTGATTTCGTAATCGTGGGAGGGGGCGTCATCGGCATGATGAGCGCCCTGCAACTGGCCGATGCCGGCCATGAGGTGACCCTGGTGGAGCGCCGGTCCTGTGGTCAGGAGGCCTCCTGGGCCGGGGGCGGGATCGTCTCGCCCCTCTATCCCTGGCGCTACAGCGCCCCCATCTCGCGGCTCTCGAGCTGGTCCGAGGGCTACTACCCGGAGTTGGCCCTGCGCCTGCTGGAGGAGACCGGGGTCGATCCCGAGTACCGGCAGAAGGGACTGCTCTATCTGCGCGTCGACGACGAGGCGCGCGCCCTGGCCTGGGCTCGGGAGGTGGGCAAGCCCCTGGAGCGGGTGGGAGCCGACTTTCTCTATGACAAGGAGCCGGCGGCGGCCCCCGGCTGCGACGAGGCCCTGTGGATGCCGACCCTGGGCAGCATCCGCAATCCGCGCCTGGTGCGCGCCCTGCGGACACGGCTGGCGGCCATGCCGCGGGTGGAGCTGCGCGAGCAGACCGAGGTGACGGGGCTGCTCGCGGAAGGGGGACGGATCACGGCGGTAGAGACCGCCACCGGCCCCATCGCCGGGGAGCAGTTCGTGGTCTGTGGCGGTGCCTGGGCCGCGGAGTTGCTGGCCGGGGCGGGGGTGGAACTGGCGGTGCGCCCGGTGCGTGGCCAGATGATCCTGTTCCGGGCGCCGCCGGGCCTGGTCAAGCGGGTGGTACTGATGGATGGGCGCTATGTGATTCCCCGCGCCGATGGCCGGGTGCTGGCCGGCTCGACCCTGGAGGAGGTGGGCTTCGACAAGGAGACCACCGAGGCCGCCCGGGCTTCGCTATGGGAGAGTGCCACCGCCATCGTGCCGGCCCTGGCCCAGTGCCAGGTGGAGCACCACTGGGCGGGGCTGCGCCCCGGCTCTCCGGATGGCGTGCCCTTTATCGGCGCCGCCCCCGGCTTCGACAACCTGCACGTCAATGCGGGGCACTATCGCAATGGCCTGGTATTGGCGCCGGCCTCGACCCGCCTGCTGGTGGATGGCCTGCTGGGCCGCGAGCCGATCCTCGACCCGACGCCCTATGCCCTAAGCACGCCCCGGGGCTAGGCCGTGCCTGGCCGCTAGTCGCTTTTCTGCTCTTCCAGGTACTTGTCGCGGTGGGCGCTGGAGCAGAACCAGTCGCCCCGCTCGCGCAGCGCATCGGTCTCCGGTAGATGCACCTGGCAATAGCGGCAGCGCACCATCTGGCCCTGGCTGGGGTTCCCCTCGTCGGGACTCAGTAGGTCGTCCCGGTCGAGTTTCCATTCTCGGTAGATGCGATAGAGCTTGAGGCCGGCGAAGAACAGCACGGCGAAGATGATCAGGCGTATCAGCAAGAGATTCATCCTAGGGTGGCTCCCTGGTCGGGCGGCTTGGCTTTGCTACCGGAGCGGCCATGCGGGACAATGTCGACTACCCGAGAGTTTCGAGAGATTTCCGCGACCATGCAAGACCTGACGCTGGTGATGGCCCAACTCGACCCTTTGGTCGGCGATATTCCCGGCAATACCGCGCGCGCCATCGAGGCGGTGCGGGAGGCCCGGATCGAGCACGGGGCCGATATCGTGGTGCTGCCGGAGCTGTGCCTGACCGGCTATCCGCCGGAGGACCTGCTGCTGCGCCCCTCCATGGAGAGTCGCCTGCGCGAGGCGCGGGCGAGGATGGCCGAGAAGGTCGCTTCCGGCGTGCTGGTGATCGTCGGCTATCCCGGCATCCGCGAGGGCAAGCGCCATAACCTGGCCGGCCTGCTCTACAACGGCGAGTGGCTCGACGAGTACGCCAAGCAGAGCCTGCCCAACTATCAGGTCTTCGACGAGCAGCGCTATTTCGAGGCGGGCCAGGAGCCCCTGGTGATCGATCACCTCGGCGTGCGCCTGGGCATCCTGATCTGCGAGGACCTGTGGGCCGAGACGCCGGTACTCCAGGCGCGGGACGCCGGGGCCGATATCCTGATCAGCCTCAACGCCTCGCCCTTCCACCATGACAAGCCCGCCGAGCGCCTGGCGCTGCTCAAGGCGCGGGCCGCCGAGGCGCGTCGCCCCCTGGTCTATGCCAATATGATCGGCGGCCAGGACGAGCTGGTCTTCGATGGCGGCTCGGCCTGTGTCGACGCCGAGGGGGAGCTGCGGGTCCAGGCGCCTCACTGGGAGGTGGGGCTGATGCCGGTACAGTTCGTCAATATCGACGGCCTCTGGATCCCCCAGGCCGGCGAGTGCGTCGCGGTGCCCGACGCCGAGGAGAACCTCTACTGCGCCCTGGTCAGCGGGCTGCGCGACTACGTCAACAAGAGCGGCTTCCGGGGCGTGGTGCTGGGCCTCTCCGGGGGCATCGACTCGGCGCTGTCGCTGGCCATCGCCGTGGACGCCCTGGGGCCGGAGCGGGTCCAGGCGGTGATGATGCCCTATCACTACACCGCCGAGATCTCCCAGGAGGATGCCGCCGAGCAGGCGCGGCTGCTCGGCGTGCATTACGAGGTGCTGCCCATCGCCCCCATGGTGGAAGCCTTCACCACGACCCTGGCGGAGAGCTTCGCCGGCGCCGAGCGGGACACCACCGAGGAGAACCTGCAGTCGCGTACCCGCGGGGTGCTGCTGATGGCGATCTCCAACAAGAAGGGACTGATGGTGCTGACCACCGGCAACAAGAGCGAGATGGCGGTGGGCTATGCGACCCTCTACGGCGATATGGTGGGGGGCTACAACGCCCTCAAGGACGTCTACAAGACCTGGGTCTACCGCCTGGCCCGCTGGCGCAATGCCCAGGAGCCGGCGATCCCCGAGCGGGTCATCGAGCGCCCGCCCTCCGCCGAGCTGGCGCCGGACCAGCAGGACAGCGACTCCCTGCCCGACTACGACACCCTGGACGCCATCCTGGTGCGCTATATCGAGGGCGACATGAGCGCCGAGGCGATCATCGCCGCCGGCTTCGACCGCGACGACGTCTATCGGGTGGTGCGCCTGGTGGATCGCTGCGAGTACAAGCGGCGCCAGGCGCCGGTGGGGGTGCGGGTCACGCCGCGGGGCTTCGGCCGCGATCGCCGCTACCCCATCGTCAATGGCTGGCAGCCCGGGGAGTAACCCGCCCGGCCAACGCAAGACGCCACCCCGAGGGGTGGCGTCTTGCCGAGTGGCGCTGACCGGTGATCGAGGGCGACTGCCTAGGCCGAGATCGCCGGCGCCTCGATATGCTTCGGCTGGAAGCTGCGCCCGCGCAGCTGCTCGTGGTCGGGGGCATTATCGATCAGGGTGCGCAGCACCTCCCGGGCCCGATCATCCATCTCCAGGCCCATATAGCCCTCCACCATCACCGCCAGGGCATCCCGGGTAGCCGGCGTCTGGGGATAGTTCTCGATCACCCAGCGGCCGCGCTCCACGGCGGCCAGGTAGGCGCCGCGGCGCAGGTAGTAGTCGGCCACATGCAGCTCATGCCGGGCCAGCAGGTTGCGCAGGTAGACGATGCGCTGGCGGGCATCCGGGGCGTACTCGCTCTGCGGGTAGCGCTCCACCAGGACGCGGAAGTCGGTGTAGGCATCACGGCTGGCGCCCAGGTCGCGCTTGGAGATATCGATCAGGCGCAGCCGCTCGAGGCTGAAGCGCCCCGCCTGCCAGGAGGCCAGGCCGCGCAGGTAGAGGGCGTAGTCCGCCTGGGGATGGCTGGGATTGAGGCGAATGAAACGGTTCGCCGCGGCGCGGGCGGCCTCCCAGTTATCGTTCTGGTAGTAGGCATAGATCAGGTCGAGCTGGGTCTGTTCGGCATAGTCACCGAAGGGGAAGCGGGTATCCAGTGCCTCCAGCTCGTTCAGGGCGGTGGTGTAGTGGCCGCGCTCCAGGGAGCCGCGAGCCTGCTCGTAGAGTGCCTGCTCCTCGAGCTCGGGAACGCTCTCGCTGGTGGAGGCGCAGCCGGCGAGCAGCAGGGCGGCCAGGGCGAAGGCACCGAGCCGGGTGCCGCTGGTAAAAACGCGCATTATCATCCTCGCATCAAACAACCCGGGGGCCGTGGTAGAATCGCCCCACTATAAAGCACCCACTATAAAACACCCAGGCCCCAGCGGGGAAACCGGGTGTTAGCAGAGGCCAACGCCAGACCCATGCCCGAGATTCTCAATCGTGAAGCCCGCGTGCTCGACGCCCAGGCCGGCCAGCGCCTGGACCAGGCGGCGGCGGAACTGTTCGGCGACTTCTCCCGGGAACGCCTCAAGCAATGGATCCTGCAGGGGGCCCTGACCCTGGACGGCGCGCCGGCGCGGCCCAAGGCCAAGGTCTATGGCGGCGAGATCCTGCGCCTGGAGGCCGAGCTGGAGGAGCAGACCGCCCAGCACCGGGCCCAGGCCATCGACCTGACGATCGTCCACGAGGACGAGGCGGTACTGGTGATCGACAAGCCCGCGGACCTGGTGGTGCATCCGGCGGCGGGCAACCCCGACGGTACCCTGCTCAATGCCCTGCTGCACCACTGCCCGAGCCTGTCCCAGGTGCCCCGGGCCGGTATCGTGCATCGCCTCGACAAGGACACCACCGGCCTGATGGTGGTGGCCAAGACCCTGAGCGCCCAGGCGGCCCTGGTGGAGCAGCTCCAGGCGCGGACGGTCTCCCGGGAGTATGACGCCGTGGTCGCCGGGGTGATGACCGCCGGCGGCAAGGTGGATGCGCCCATCGGCCGCCACCCCAAGGATCGCAAGCGTCAGGCGGTGGTCGCCGGGGGCAAGCCGGCGGTGACCCATTACCGGGTGGTGGAGCGCTTCCGGGGACATACCCATGTGCGTTGTCGGCTGGAGACCGGGCGCACCCACCAGATTCGCGTGCACCTGGCGCACCTGCGTTTCCCCCTGGTGGGGGATCCGGTCTATGGCGGGCGCCTCAAGCTGCCGCCGGGGGCCGCGGATGAGCTCAAGGAGCTGCTGCGGCTCTTCCCCCGCCAGGCGCTGCATGCCCGCAAGCTGGCTTTTATCCACCCCGTCAGCGGCGAGGCGGTCACCTTTCGGGCGCCCCTGCCGGACGATATGCTGGCGCTGCTCGATTACCTGCGCGACGACAGCGAGGGGCTGTGATGAACGACGCCTACGACGCGGCCCTGCAGCCCACGCTGCTGCTGCCGGACTGGCCGGCGCCCAGCACCGTGGGGGCCTTCGTGACCACCCGCGAGACCGGCCCCAGTCAGGGGCCCTTCGCGGCCTTCAATACCGCCCGCCATGTGGGCGACGAGCCGGCCATGGTCGAGCGCTGCCGGGAACTGCTGCGCGCCGAGCTGGATGACGACCGCCCCCTGCTGTGGCTCGATCAGGTGCATGGCGCCAAGGTGCAGCTGGGGTATGTGGCGGATATCCCCCAGGCGGATGCCGCCGTGGCCCTGGATCAACGCTATGCCTGCGTGGTGCAGACCGCCGATTGCCTGCCGGTGTTCTTCTGCGATCGCCGCGGTACCCGGGTCGGCCTGGCCCATGCCGGCTGGCGGGGCCTGGCCGGCGGCGTGCTGGAGGCCACGGTGGCGTCCCTGCGCTGCGAGCCGGAGGAGCTGATGGCGTGGCTGGGGCCGGCCATCTCCAAGGCGCAGTTCGAGGTGGGGCCCGAGGTCTTCGAGGCCTTCGTCGCCTTCCAGCCCGAGGCCGCCGAGGCCTTCGAACCCAGCCCCTATCGCCTGGGCCACTACATGGCGGATATCTATCGCCTGGCGCGGCTGCGTCTGGAGCGCCTGGGCCTCGGTCAGATCAGCGGCGGCCACTTCTGTACCGCCTGCGAGCCGCGCTTCTACTCCCACCGCCGCGACGACGGCCAGACCGGCCGCATGGCCAGCGTGATCTGGCTGCGCTAGCCCGGCTTCGCCGGGAGCTTGACATATATCAAGCTCCCGCGGTTAATCCCCCCGTGCCTCTTGAAAGCCGCCTACCCTACCTCCATTGATTAGGTCAAGACATGATCGAGGGTCAGGCGGTGCGTCCGAACGTATCGCTACCCCAAAGGAGGAGAGCGATGCGCTTCGAGAAATTCACCAGCAAGCTGCAGACCGCCATTGCCGAGGCCCAGTCCCTGGCGGTGGGGCACGGCCATAACCAGATCGATCCCGGCCACCTGCTGATGGCCCTGCTGGAGGCCCAGGACACCGGCATCAAGGCGCTGGTGCAGAAGGCCGGCGGGGACGCCGCCAGGCTGCGCGGCGACCTCACGCAATACCTGGAGGACCTGCCCCGGGTCGGCCAGTTCGATGGCGAGGTGCAGCCCTCCCGGGACCTGGTGCGGCTCTTCAACCTGGTCGACCGGGAGGCCCAGAAGCGCGGCGATCAATTTATCGCCAGCGAGCTGGTGCTGCTGGCGGCCCTGGAGATGAATCATGCGGTCAGCAAGCTGCTGGCCCGGGCCGGCCTCGAGGCCAAGGCCCTGAACGCGGCCATCGATAGCCTGCGCGGCGGCGAGCGGGTCAGCGATGCCAACGCCGAGGAGAGCCGCGAGGCGCTGGAGAAGTACACCCTGGACCTCACCGAACGGGCGGC
Source organism: Halomonas sp. NCCP-2165 (assembly GCF_023708045.1). Taxonomy (NCBI): domain Bacteria; kingdom Pseudomonadati; phylum Pseudomonadota; class Gammaproteobacteria; order Oceanospirillales; family Halomonadaceae; genus Halomonas; species Halomonas sp. NCCP-2165. Next base: position 8,108 of record NZ_BRCY01000015.1, on the reverse strand, counting down.
CAGCGGCAAGCTCGACCCGGTGATCGGCCGCGACGACGAGATCCGCCGTACCATTCAGGTGCTGCAGCGGCGCACCAAGAACAACCCGGTGCTGATCGGCGAGCCCGGCGTCGGCAAGACCGCCATCGTCGAGGGGCTGGCCAGCCGCATCGTCAATGGCGAGGTGCCGGAGGGGCTCAAGGACAAGCGCGTGCTCTCCCTGGACATGGGTTCGCTGCTGGCCGGGGCCAAGTTCCGCGGCGAGTTCGAGGAGCGCCTCAAGGCGGTGCTCAAGGAACTCTCCCAGGAAGAGGGCCGGGTGATCCTCTTCATCGACGAGCTGCACACCATGGTCGGCGCCGGCAAGGCCGAGGGCGCCATGGACGCCGGCAATATGCTCAAGCCGGCCCTGGCCCGCGGCGAGCTACACTGCGTGGGCGCCACCACCCTGGACGAGTATCGCCAGTACATCGAGAAGGACGCGGCCCTGGAGCGGCGCTTCCAGAAGGTGCTGGTGGACGAGCCCAGCGAGGAGGACACCATCGCCATCCTGCGCGGCCTCAAGGAGCGCTATGAGGTCCATCACGGGGTGGATATCACCGACGGCGCCATCATCGCCGCGGCCAAGCTCTCCAGCCGCTATATCACCGACCGTCAGCTGCCCGACAAGGCCATCGACCTGATCGACGAGGCCTCCTCGCGGATCCGCATGGAGCTCGACTCCAAGCCCGAGGAGATGGATCGCCTGGATCGCCGCCTGATTCAGCTGAAGATGGAGCGCGAGCACCTCAAGAAGGAGACCGACGAGGCCTCCAGGAAGCGCCTCGAGACCCTGGAAGAGCAGATCGAGGCGCTGGCCCGGGAGTACGCCGACCTGGAGGAGATCTGGAAGGCCGAGAAGGCCAGCATCCAGGGTGCGGCCCAGTTCAAGGACGAACTCGACCGGGCCCGGGTGGAGCTGGAGCAGGCGCGCCGTCAGGGCGACCTGGGGCGCATGTCGGAGCTGCAATACGGGGTGATTCCGGAGCTCGAGCGCAAGATCCAGGAGGCCGGCGAGGGCGAGGCGGACACCGCCAAGCACCAGCTGCTGCGCTCCAATGTCACCGAGGAGGAGATCGCCGAGGTGGTCTCCCGCTGGACCGGCATCCCGGTGGCCAAGATGCTCGAGGGCGAGCGCGACAAGCTGCTCCGCATGGAGGAGGCCCTCCACGAGCGGGTGATCGGCCAGGACGAGGCGGTCAAGGCGGTGGCCAATGCGGTGCGCCGCTCCCGGGCCGGCCTCGCCGACCCCAACCGCCCCAACGGCTCCTTCCTGTTCCTCGGCCCCACCGGGGTGGGCAAGACCGAGCTCTGCAAGTCGCTGGCCAACTTCCTCTTCGATACCGAGGAGGCCATGGTGCGCATCGACATGTCGGAGTTCATGGAGAAGCACTCGGTGGCGCGGCTGATCGGCGCGCCTCCCGGCTATGTGGGCTACGAGGAGGGCGGCTACCTGACCGAGGCGGTGCGCCGCAAGCCCTACTCGGTGCTGCTGCTCGACGAGGTGGAGAAGGCCCACCCGGACGTCTTCAATATCCTCCTGCAGGTGCTCGAGGATGGTCGCCTCACCGACGGCCAGGGGCGCACCGTGGACTTCCGCAACACCGTGATCGTGATGACCTCCAATATGGGCTCGGACGTGATTCAGCGCCTGGGTGGCGACGATAGCCACTATGAGGAGATGAAGCACGCGGTGATGGAGGTGGTGGGCAACCACTTCCGTCCCGAGCTGATCAACCGCATCGACGAGGTGGTGGTCTTCCACGCCCTGGGGCAGGCGCAGATCCAGGCGATCGCCGACATCCAGCTCGAGCGTCTGCGGGCGCGCCTGGCCGAGCATGACCTTCAGCTTGCGGTCAGCGCCGCGGCCATGGCCCAGCTCGCCGAGGCGGGCTTCGATCCGGTGTTCGGGGCGCGGCCGCTCAAGCGTGCCATCCAGAGCCGTATCGAGAACCCCCTGGCCCAGGACCTGCTGGCGGGCCTCTATCTGCCCGGGGACACCATTCAGGTGGAGGCCGAAGAGGGGCAACTGGTGTTCCACAAGTAACTATCGAGCGGTGTCTCGAGTGTCGCGGGCCCACCCTTCGGGGTGGGCCCGCCCGTTTCTGGGGCCCCATGCGGTGGAAATTCTTGCCGAATCGGCCTGTTTGGGCTACTCAAGCCCCCCTGGCGGTTGACAGCCTCGCGATGCTATTGGAATCTTGACGGTTCCTGATCGCGGGCGCGGATTCCGCTGGGCAACCCCCAGATACCGCGTGAAGGGTAGGCCGCAGGGCCTCTACCCGCCGAAGGACTTCCGGGTTCGGGCTATCCGCCCGGCCTGGCCAATGCCCCGACGCGGCGAACCGCCGCGATGAGAGTGCAGGCCCTAACCGGGCCCCATCAGCCAGGGTTTGGCATCAGGTGCCGGCATGGGCCGGCAGCGGCGTACCGCCGCACTCGAACTCCGCCACCGTTTGATGCGGTGGGGACTCGCACTCGAGACCTCCAGGGGAGAAACACAGTGGAACTGCTTTCCGGCGCCGATATGATCGCCCGCTTCCTCCAGGATGAGGGCGTCGAATACATCTATGGCTATCCGGGTGGGGCGGCGTTGCATATCTATGACGCCCTCTTCCGTCAGGACAAGGTCAAGCACATCCTGGTGCGGCACGAACAGGCCGCCACCCATGCCGCCGACGGCTATGCCCGGGCCTCCGGCAAGCCCGGCGTGGTACTGGTCACCTCGGGCCCCGGCGCCACCAATGCCGTGACCGGTATCGCCACCGCCTACATGGACTCGATTCCGATGGTGGTGATCTGTGGCCAGGTCATGAGTCACCTGATCGGCGATGACGCCTTCCAGGAGACCGATATCGTCGGGGTCACCCGCCCCATCGTGAAGCACAGCTTCTCCATCAAGCACCCCAGCGAGATTCCCGAGGTGCTGAAGAAGGCCTTCTACCTGGCCTCCACCGGCCGCCCCGGCCCGGTGGTGGTGGACGTGCCCAAGGACATGACGTCGCCCACCGAGCGTTACGAGTACGTCTATCCGAGGAAGGTCAAGCTGCGCTCCTATAACCCGGTGACCCGCGGTCATACCGGCCAGATCAAGAAAGCCGTGGAGCTGATGCTCAAGGCCAAGCGCCCGGTCTTCTACACCGGCGGCGGCGTGGTCAGCGGCGGTGCCAGCGAGGCCCTCACCGACCTGGTGCGGCGCCTGGGCTACCCCATCACCACCACCCTGATGGGCATCGGCGCCTACCCGCAGGGCGATCGCCAGTGCCTGGGCTGGCTGGGCATGCACGGCTCCTATGAATCGAACATGGCCATGCACCATGCCGACCTGATCATCGCCATCGGCGCGCGCTTCGATGACCGGGTGACCAACAACACCTCCAAGTTCTGTCCCACCGCCAAGATCATCCACGTGGATATCGACCCCAGCTCGGTCTCCAAGACGGTGCGCGCCGATGTGCCCATCGTCGGTCCGGCGGGCAGCGTGATCAACGAGATGATCAGCCTGGTGCAGGGCAAGGAGATCGCCCATCCCGAGGCGCTCGCCGAATGGTGGCAGAAGGTCGATGGCTGGCGCGAAGAGCGCGTCGGCAAGCTCTACGAGCCCTCGGGGCCCGGCGAGACGATCAAGCCCCAGGAAGTGATCGAGGCGATGTGTCGGGTCACCCGTGGCGAGGCCTTCGTCACCACCGACGTGGGCCAGCATCAGATGTTCGCGGCCCAGTACTACAAGTTCGACAAGCCCAACCGCTTCATCACCTCCGGCGGCCTCGGCACCATGGGCTTCGGCTTCCCGGCGGCCATGGGCATCAAGCAGAACTTCCCCGAGGATCAGGTGATCTGCGTCACCGGCGAGGGCAGCTTCCAGATGATGATGCAGGAGCTCTCCACCTGTAAGCAGTACGGGGTGGGGGTGAAGATCGTCAACCTGAACAACGCCTCCCTGGGGATGGTGCGGCAGTGGCAGGACCTCAACTACAAGTCCCGCCATGCTCACTCCTACATGGAGTCGCTGCCCGACTTCCAGAAGCTGATCGAGGCCTATGGGTTCACGGCGCTGCGGGTGGAGACCCTGGACGAGCTGGAACCGGCGCTGGAACGCACCTTCGCCGACAAGCACGAGCTGGTGTTCCTCGATGTCCAGGTGGACCCCCGTGAACACGTCTATCCGATGCAGGTGCCCCTGGGCTCCATGCGCGACATGCTGCTTTCGAAGACGGAGCGAACCTGATGCGCCATATCATCTCGATCCTGATGGAAAACGAACCCGGCGCCCTGTCTCGCGTGGTGGGGCTCTTCGCCCAGCGTAACTACAATATCGAGACGCTGAACGTGGCGCCCACCGAGGATCCGTCCCTGTCGCGGCTGACCGTGACCACCGTGGGCGACGACCGGGTGATCGAGCAGATCACCAAGCACCTCAACAAGCTGATCGATGTGGTCAAGCTGGTCGACCTCACCGAGGGCAACCATATCGAGCGGGAGCTGATGCTGGTCAAGGTCAAGGCCCTGGGGGCCGCCCGCGACGAGGTGAAGCGCACCGCGGATATCTTCCGCGCGCAGATCGTCGACGTGACCGCCAGCCTCTACACCGTGCAGATCACCGGCGATGCCGGCAAGCTGGACGCCTTCCTGCAGGCCATGGGGCCCATCGGCATCCTCGAGGTGGCGCGCACCGGGGTGTCGGGGATTGCCCGCGGCGACAAGGTATTGTCCCTCTGATTTACTACTGCGCTCGATATCTCGGCCGCCGGCGGTGTCGAGGCGTCGAACCGTCGCAATCCTCATTGAGCAGCCAGTCAACTCCGGTTGCTGTGCTCCGGCGGCAGCCGACCTATCTTCGCTCGTGACGTAAATCTACTCATCGTTGAGACGCAAGCGCCGCCCCTCGGAGCGGCGCTTGCGTTTAGCGGGCCGCCACCTGCTGCCAGAGCGCCCTCAACAGGGGGCTCTTCAGGCGGCGATGCAGCACGCACAAGCCCACGTCGTAGTGGGGCAGTTCCGGCTTGACCGCCAGCGGCCGCACCCGCGCCCGCAGCGGGCTGTTATCCAGCACGATCTGCGGCACCACGCCGATACCGAAGCCCAGTCCCACCATGCTGACGATCGCCTCGTGGCCGGCCACCTGGGCATAGATGCGTGGCGTGATACCCAGCGCCTTGAACCAGGTGTCGGCATACTCCCGGGAGAGCCCCGACTCGGAGAGGATCATCGGTACCTCGGCCCAGGCCCGAGCCTCGGGGACCTCGGGCGTGGCCGGCAGCCACGCCGGGGCCTCCCGGGGGGCGATAAACACCAGCGGCGAGCGGGTCAGCGACTTGAAGGCCAGGGCCTCGGGAGGCAGCCGGGGGCGTGGGGTGATGGCCATGTCCTCCTCGCCGGCCAGTACCCGGGCCATGGCCTCCGCCGGGTCACCGGTATGCAGCTTGAGCTCGATGCGCGGGTGGTGGCGGCGAAACTCGCTGAGCAGCTCGTAGAGGAAGCTGTAACTGGCGGTCACCGAGCAGTAGATGCTGATCTCCCCCTGCAGGGCCTGGCTCTGTTCCATCAGTTCGTGGCGCACCAGTTCCCACTGCTCCAGGGCCTCCCGGGCATAGGCCTGGAAGCGCAGGCCCTGGGGGGTCAGGGCCACATGGCGGTTGTCCCGCTCGAAGAGGGCCACCCCCAGGCTCTCCTCCAGCTGGCGAATGGTGCGGCTCAGGGTCGAGGGGCTGACATGGCAGGTCTCGCTGGCGCGGCCGAAGTGCAGGCCCTCGGCGAGGGCCAGGAACTGCTTGAGGGGGCGCATATCCATGGTGTTATTTCACATTTCGGTTCGTTGTATTGCAAATATAGCGTTTTACGCAACGCAGTGCGCGGCGTAGAGTCAAGCCATCGATCGGGCACGAGACCCGACGCCGCAATCCCAGCGCCGCGTTAGACGGCGCGGGTGGCCATCGACGCTGACACCGCAACCACAACGGTCAACGACTCCAGGAGTGCACCATGCGCGTTTATTACGATAAAGATTGCGATCTCTCGCTGATCCAGGCCAAGAAGGTCGCCATCGTCGGTTACGGCTCCCAGGGCCATGCCCACGCCAATAACCTGAAAGAGTCCGGCGTCGATGTCACCGTGGCCCTGCGCCCGGGTTCCTCCTCCGCCGCCAAGGCCGAGGCCGCCGGCCTCAAGGTCGCCACCGTCGAAGAGGCCAGCCAGGCCGCCGACGTGGTCATGGTGCTGGCGCCGGACGAGAACCAGAAGGCCATCTACGAGACCCAGATCGAGCCGAACCTGAAGCAGGGCGCCACCCTGGCCTTCGCCCACGGCTTCAATATCCACTACAACCAGATCGAGCCGCGCAAGGACCTGGACGTGATCATGATCGCGCCCAAGGCCCCGGGTCACACCGTGCGCTCCGAGTTCGTCAAGGGTGGTGGTATCCCCGACCTGATCGCCATCCACCAGGATGCCTCCGGTGCCGCCAAGGAACTGGCGCTCTCCTACGCCGCCGGCGTCGGCGGTGGTCGCAGCGGCATCATCGAGACCACCTTCAAGGACGAGACCGAGACCGACCTGTTCGGCGAGCAGGCGGTGCTGTGCGGCGGCGCCGTGGAGCTGGTCAAGGCCGGTTTCGAGACCCTCACCGAGGCAGGCTATGCCCCGGAGATGGCTTACTTCGAGTGCCTGCACGAGCTCAAGCTGATCGTCGACCTGATGTACGAGGGTGGCATCGCCAACATGAACTACTCCATCTCCAACAACGCGGAGTATGGCGAGTACGTGACCGGCCCCGAGGTGATCAACGACGAATCCCGTGCCGCCATGCGCAACGCGCTCAAGCGTATCCAGACCGGCGAGTACGCCAAGATGTTCATCAACGAGGGCGAGACCAACTATCCCTCCATGACCGCGCGTCGTCGCCTGAACGCCGAGCATCCCATCGAGCAGGTGGGTGGGAAGCTGCGTGCCATGATGCCGTGGATCGCCGCCAACCAGCTGGTGGACAAGTCCAAGAACTAAGCGCTTCGCGTAAGGTTCCGGAATGCGAGGGCGCGGCCATGGCCGCGCCCTCGGCGTTTCCGCCGGGTGAGGCCGCCGTGTCGTATGCGTCTCAGCGGTGTGTAGAATAGGGGCAGCCGCCGGTTTCCGGCGGCTGCCCTTTCCGGTAATGGATGAGAACTATGAGTCAGGACTCCAGCAACACCGATCAGCGACGCGATGACCCCGCCGAGGAAGATATCGCCTCGGCCTTCCTTCGCGATACGGAGGTGGTCGAGGAGGCGGTGGAAGATGGCAAGAAGGTGCGGCGGCGCGGCATCTACCTGCTGCCCAATCTGTTTACCACCTCAGCGCTCTTCTCCGGCTTCTTCGCGGTGGTGGCGGGGATCAATGGCGACTTCACCGCCGCGGCGGTAGCCATCTTTATTGCCATGCTGCTGGATGGCCTGGATGGGCGCGTGGCACGCATGACCAACACCCAGAGTGCCTTCGGGGCGGAATATGACAGCCTCTCGGATATGCTCTCCTTCGGGGTGGCGCCGGCCCTGGTGGCCTTCACCTGGATCCTCCAGGATATCGGCAAGACCGGCTGGGTGGTGGCCTTCCTCTATGTCGCCTGTGCCGCCCTGCGCCTGGCGCGCTTCAATGTGCAGATCGGCAGCGTCGACAAGAAGTGGTTTATCGGCCTGCCCAGTCCCTCGGCGGCGGCCCTGGTGGCGGCCAGCGTCTGGACCTTCCATGACTTCGATGCCGATGCCCTCGGATTCAAGCTGCTGATGCTGCTGGTGGTTGGCGCGGCCGGCGTGCTGATGGTCAGCAATATTCGCTACTACAGCTTCAAGGACATCGACTTCAAGGGACCGGTGCCCTTCGTCGTGCTACTGGCGATCGTGCTGGCCTTCGTGGTGATCTCGGTGCAGCCGTCGGTGATGCTGCTATTGTTGTTCGGCGCCTATGTGATCTCTGGGCCCGTGCTGGCGCTGATGCGCAAATTGCAGCGCCCGACCAAGCCGGTGGGGTAGTCTCCCCGCATCCATCGACGACGCCCGCTTTCGAGCGGGCGTCGTCGTCTCTGGTCCATGGGGGCATCCACAGGCGGTCGGCGCTCTTCG